>CAJBXY010000221.1 GCA_903959665.1 uncultured Solirubrobacterales bacterium
ACGATGCCTGGCTACGTGCTGATCAACATGGATCTCAACATGGCGCTGAACCCGGAGCTTTGGACCGTCGTCAAGGAGACGCCAAACCTGACCGGCTTCGTCGGCGCCTCAACCGATCCGGTGCCGCTGACGCAGCCTGAGGTTGATCGTCTGCTCCACCAGGAGGTCGCGCAGAAGGTTGCCTCGAAGGCTCAGTTCACGATCGGTGAATCGGTCAAGGTTGTTGCCGGTCCGCTCTCAGACTTCTCAGGCGAAATCGCCGAAATCAATCAGGACGCCGCGAAGCTCAAGGTGCTTGTGTCAATCTTTGGTCGCGAGACCCCGGTCGAAGTTGGCTTCGATCAGGTCAAGAAGATCTGATTCAGGCAGCCGCTGACGATTCGCAGACAGGGATAAACGATGGCCAAAAAAGTACTAACTCAACTTAAGCTCCAAGCCCCCGGCGGTCAGGCCAGCCCTGCGCCACCGGTTGGCCCTGCGCTAGGTCAGCACGGGATCAACATCATGGAGTTCTGCAAGGCCTTCAACGCCCAGACGCAGGAGAACGCTGGCGTGATCACGCCGGTCGTCATCACCGTCTACGAAGACCGCTCATTCACCTTCATCACGAAGACGCCGCCAGCGGCAGTGCTGATCAAGCAGGCGATCAAGCTGAAGAAGGGCTCGGGCGAACCGAACCGCGACAAGGTCGGCAAGATCACCCAAGCGCAGCTGCGTCAGATCGCTGAGACGAAGCTTGACGACCTGAGCGCAAATGACGTTGACGCCGCGATCAAGATCATCGCCGGCACGGCACGCTCGATGGGCGTAGAGGTGGTCGCATGAGCAAGCACAGCAAGGGTTACGACGAGGCCTTGAGCGAAGTTGACCGCGAGCGCGAGTACGAACCTGCCGAGGCCGTCGCGCTGGTCAAGAAGCTCGCACGGGCAAAGTTCGACGAGTCGATCGAGCTGCACCTGCGCACCGGGCTAAACGTCCGCCACGCCGAGGAGCAGCTCCGAGGAACGATTGCTCTGCCCCACGGCTTGGGCAAGGACGTCACGATCATTGTTTTCGCTCAGGGCGACAAGGCCCGCGAAGCTGAGGCCGCCGGAGCCGACGTCGTCGGCGCCGAGGATCTCGCAACAAAGGTTGAAGAGGGCTTCAGCGATTTCGACGTAGCGATCTCGACCCCTGACCTGATGCCGGTAGTCGGCAAGCTCGGCCGCGTGCTCGGGCCCTCAGGCAAGATGCCTAACCCGAAGGTCGGCACCGTGACGATGGACATCACGAAGGCCGTCGAAGAGGCCAAGGCCGGCAAGGTCGAGTACCGCACCGACCGCAGCTCAATCGTTCATCTTGTGATCGGCAAGGCAAGCTTCAGCGAAGAGGCGCTGCTGGCCAACTACGCAGCCGTCGTCGAAGAGATCATTCGCGCCAAGCCTTCAGCAGCCAAGGGTCGTTACCTGAAGTCGATCACTCTGACTTCAACGATGGGCCCTGGCATCAAGGTCGATTCCGACCCATCTTTCACCCGCGATCTTCAGGAGGCAGCGCCGGCCGCGGCCTGACATCCTGAAAATTCGCGCCACCCAAGACCTCCGGCAGGCCGTGACGACGGCCACAAGTCCGGATTAGGAGGCTCATGAACAGAGAACAGAAAATTGAAGCGGTCGCTGAGATCGCAGAGCAGATCGAGCAGTCGCAGGCTGTCTTCGCGAT
>CAJBXY010000222.1 GCA_903959665.1 uncultured Solirubrobacterales bacterium
AGGCATCGCGAGCTGCGTGTCGCCACCTGGCGCCGGAAGCTCGGGGAAGTCTTCTAAGCGAAGCGTTCGCAGGTGGTACTGGGCTGTCCCTGACTGAACTTCGACATCCTGCTCTTCACCGCGCAGTTCAAGCGTTACTTCGGGCGCGCCAAGCTGGCGAACCACCTCGAGCAGGAGGCGTGCCGGGAGCACGACCGCACCTGAGCTTTCGACGGTGCCGGTCAATGGAACACGGATCGAAAGTTCGGTGTCGGTCGCTTGTAGCTCGATCGCGTCGTTTTCAGCGACGATCCGAACTCCGGAGAGGGCCTGAATCGCACTGCGCGTTGAGGCGACCCGAGCGAGCGTTTGTAGATGGTGGAGAAGCTCAGATGTTGATGAGGAGATCTTCAAGATGTCGATCCTTAATAAAGGGCTAGTGGTAGTAAGGGGTGTTCAAAGGTTGGTTGGAGCTCTTATCCCTGCTCTTTGCGTCGAAGTTGCTCGACGACAGCTGTGCACAACTCACTGAGTTTGTCACTGTGCTCGGTCGCTGCTGTTTCCGGCGGAAGTTTTGAACATTTGATCGCTCAACTGGCGCAACTCTGTTGCCAGATCGCTTTCGTCCTCGATTCGTTGCTCAACTTTTCTACAAGCGTTGATAGCGGTCGTGTGGTTGCGACCACCGAAGGCTGCGGCAATAGTCGCCAAGCTTGCCCCACTATGTTCGCGGGCGATGTAGATCGCAACCTGCCGTGGCCAAAGTATTGCCGCCACGCGGCTGTTAGAGCAGAGGTCGGTAACACTGACGCTGTAGTAGATCGCTACCTGCTCGCGGATCTCTTCGACTGAGAGCTTTTTCGGCCAGGGCTCGCTGCGCTGCTGTGGGAACAGACCGTCGAGTACCTCCTCGGCGAGCGCCTCTGTGATCGCTCGTCCGCTAAGCGAAGCGAAGGCGACGACACGGATCAACGCCCCTTCCAACGCTCTTAGGTTGCGTTCAACGCGGGTCGCGATCAGGTTCAAGACTGAATCTTCTTCGATCACCAGCTGATCGAGCTGCGCGCGTGCGCGCAGCACCGCCACTCGAGTTGCCAGATCGGGGGCGCTGATGTCGGCTACCAGCCCTGAATCAAAGCGGTCGCGAAGACGTTCCTCTAGCCGGTCAAGGTCGCGCGGGGGCCGGTCGCAGGTCAAGACAATCTGCGCGCCACTTTCACGCAGAGCATTGAAGGTGTGGAAGAACTCTTCTTCGGTCTTGGCCTTGGCCATCAGGAACTGGACGTCGTCCACGAGCACTAAATCGGCTTCGCGGTGTCGTGCCTTGAAGGCGTTGATGTCACCACCGCGGAGAGCGCCAATAAATTCATTGGCGAATGACTCGGCGCCGGTCAGCTGCACGCGTACGCCGTTGCCGTGCCGGGTCGCGTAGTCGGCGATCGAGTGGAGCAGATGAGTCTTCCCTACGCCAGGCGGGCCACAGATGAAGAGTGGGTTGTAGGCGGTGCCAGGGTTCTCAGCGACGGCGAGGGCCGCACCGTGAGCGAAGCGGTTGCCGCTGCCGATCACGAACTGCTCAAAGCAGTACTTGGGGTTCAGTGAGCTGCCTTGCTCGAACTGCGGCGCGGCTACCGTAGCCCCGTTGCGGGGCTGGGCGCTTTCGCCCGCCACGGCTACATGGACCTCTGCTTCGGCGCCGATCACGCTCTGTGCAGAGCTCTTCAGTACCTGCCCGAAGCGCTCTTCAATCCACGCGCGCGAAGCTGCGGGCGCTTCGAGAACCAGCTGGTTTCCATTAAGCCCGGCGAGCCTCAGGGGCGCCAACCAAACGTCAAAAAGGCTCGGTCCTACGGCCGATTTCAGCTCATCGGAGATCTGCTTCCAGGTATGTTCGGAGCTTGCTGTGGTCACGGTTGATGCTTGCTTAATTAGTCCTGCTGCGGTCGCCCACTTGGTGCGCTCGCGGGTCGTTCGGGCAAGCTAGCAGAGGGTTGCGTAAGCGCTAGCTTGGTGGCGGAGCGAAGTTCGCATTTGGCGACAAAGGCGTGTCCAGCGCGCAGCTTTTGGTCGCGGACGGCTATGCTCCTTGCCGAGATGAAGCGGACCTACCAGCCCAAGAAACGTAAGCGCGCCCGTGCCCACGGTTTCCGTGGACGGATGAGCACGCGCGCCGGCCGAGCACTGCTGAAGCGTCGCCGCGACAAGGGTCGCAAGCGGCTCACCGTCTGAGCGTGGATTCCGCGGCGCGCGCACCCCGTCGGCGCCCGCGGCGGCTCTCGCGCAGCGCTGACTTCGAACGCGTCTACCGCCAAGGTCGCTCCTTCGGTGGCCGCTACTTCGTGCTCCACCTCTTCCCCCGCGCCGATTCAGCGGAACTCAACGAGGGGCCGCGGCTAGGCCTCAGCGTCTCGCGCAAGGTTGGGGGAGCGGTCGAGCGCAACAAGGTGAAGCGTTTACTGCGCAGCGCCGTCGATCAGCTCGTCGATCGGTTCGATCCAGCTTCAGACGTGGTCGTCGTTGCCCGCAATGAGGCCGGCGAGCTCTGCGAGCGCGACGGCCTCGAAGGAGTCAAGCGCGAGCTCGAAGAGTTGATCACGGCTTCGGTCAAGCAGGGCGACTGATGGCGTCCTCGGTCCGCCGCGCTGCAAGCTTGCCGATCGTCGCCTACCAGCGCTTGATCTCGCCTGCGATCCCGCGGCGATGCAAGTACGAGCCGACCTGTTCGGCCTACGCCGCGCAGTCGATCGCCGAGTACGGCATACTTCGCGGGCTGGTTCTTGGGGCTTGGCGCTTGCTGCGCTGCAACCCTTTCAGCCACGGTGGCTTTGATCCGGTATCCGATCAGCGCCTCTTCCACAACCACCACTCTCCAAATCCCGATTCAGATCCCAGCGAGTAGAACCTGATGCCTTTCATCACAGCCGGCATAGAAGACATTTTCGAGTCGATCCTCTCGCCGCTGATCGCCGTCTTCCAGGCGATCCTAATCTTCTTCCACGACACCGTCGGCCTCGGCTGGGGGATGGCGATCATCGCGCTCACAGTTGTCGTCCGCGTCGTCCTGCTGCCTTTGACGATCAAGCAGTTCCGCTCGATGCAGGCGCTGCAGACGCTCTCACCTCAGATCAAGGACCTGCAGGCGAAATACAAGGGCGACAAGCAGCGGCTCAACCAAGAGATGATGAAGTTCTACCAGGAGAACAAGGTCAATCCGTTTGGCTCTTGCCTGCCGCTGATCGCGCAGATCCCCGTCTTCATCAGCCTCTTCTACATGCTGCGCGCGCCGCTGAAGGTTGACATCTGTGGCCCCGAGAGCGCGATTCTTGCGGTCGGCAAGGCGGCGACGCCGCCGACCGGGCTCGACACCACCTATTGCCAAGCGGTCGACCCTGGCTCCGCTCAGTTCCTCTTCATCCCAGACCTAACGGCTCCCTCGACCGGCTGGGTGCTGATCCTGCTGCTCGTTCTCTACGTCGTTTCGCAGCTGCTCTCAAGCCTTCTGATGTCGGTCACTTCGGACCGCAATCAGAAGATCATCATGATCGCGCTGCCGTTTGTCTTCGTCTTCTTCATTAAGGGCTTCCCGGCCGGCCTGATGGTTTACTGGATCACGACCAACTTCTGGACCGTCGGCCAGCAGTATTTCTTAAAGAGAGCCACCGGCCAGTTGCCGCCTTGGCTTGGCGGTAACCCTGACGGATTGCCGACTGCGCCGGCAGCGGCGGTCGCCACGGCGGGCGGCGGCTCAAGCAAAAGCCAGCCGAGCTCACCGCCACCGGCAGCACGGAAGAAGAAGAAGCGATCAGGAAAGAGGAGCTGATGGCGACACCGGAAGAGGCACAGGAGCGCACGCTCGAACTGCTTGAACAGATCGTTGACGCGCTCGATCTCGACGCTGAGATCGATGTAGTGGTTAATGATGACGCCGTTACCGGGACGCTTGAAGGCGAGGACCTAGGCCTCTTCATAGGCAAGCACGGACAGACGATCGACGCCGTCCAGCATCTCGCAACGCGGATCATCCAGCGCGATGCCGGCGACGGTGAACGGATCCGCGTTGAGATCGACGCTGCCGGTTACCGCGAGCGCCGCCGCGAGCAGCTAGAGCAGCAGGCCGAAGAGGCGGCAGAGAAGGCTTTGGGCGACGAGAGCGCCGTCGATCTGCCGGCGATGAACGCAGCCGAGCGCCGGATCGTTCACCAATACCTGCGCGATCGGGAAGACGTCGATACGCACAGCGAGGGCGACGAACCGCGCCGTTACCTCGTCATTACGCCCGTAATCACCTAGCTGAGAGCGCTAAGGCGTTCCACGTGAAACGCTCAATCGCGCTAGCTTGGCTGGCGTGACCGTCGCCGAGCGCTGCCGTGAACTGACCGACCGCTTCGAGCTACCTCCGCGCAGCGCCGAGAAGCTGAACGCGCTGCTCAAGTTCGTCATTACCGGCCCCAGCTCGCTAACCAATGTCCGCGACCCTGCCGCAGCGGTCGAGCTTCATATCGCCGATTCGCTCGCCGGCCTCGAGCTTCCCCAGTTGCGCGCTGCAACGACGATCGCCGACCTCGGCTCCGGCGGCGGCTTCCCAGGGCTCGTCCTAGCGATCGCGCTTCCCGAAACGGAGTTGACGCTGGTTGAGAGTGCGGCCCGCAAAGCCGATTTCCTGAGCGAAACGGCGGAGGCAATGACGCTCGAGAATGTTGCCGTTATTGCCGAAAGGGCTGAGTTATGGGCGCTGGAAGCACGCGAGCAGGACGTCGTTACTTCGCGCGCGCTGGCATCGACCTCGATCCTGCTCGAGTATGCAGCGCCCCTGCTGCGCGTCGGCGGGACTTTGGTCGCCTGGAAGGGGAGCCTCAGCGAAGAAGAGCTCAGCGACAGCGCCTTCGCAGCGGCTGAGCTGCAGATGAGTGAACCGCGCGTGCTCTCCGTTAGCGAGGATCTCGTCCGCGGAGCCGACAGCCGCCAGCTGATCGTCAGCGAAAAGATGGCGACCACGCCCGAGCGCTATCCGCGCCGGCCGGGGATCGCGAAGAAGCGCCCACTAGCCGCAAAA
>CAJBXY010000223.1 GCA_903959665.1 uncultured Solirubrobacterales bacterium
GGGGATGGAGCAGATCACGACAACCGTCGTCTGGCAGGCCGAAGGCCAATTCTGGGTTCCGCAGGACCGCGGCAAGGTCTGCCCCAAGCCTTCGCAGGTTCCGGCAGCGATCTACGACCTCGCCTGTAACAGCAATTAGCGGTCGCGCTGCCGCTGGGCGACGCGTCCGAATAGACTTGTTCGTATATGAGCAAGCCAGAATTAACCAGCCGCCACCGCGACACAGTTGAGGAGATCTTCCGTCACCCGACGAGCCACAACATTGAGTGGCGCCACGTGATCACGTTGCTCGAGCACGTTGGTGAGGTGACCGAGGAGCACAACGGCAAGGTCAAGGTGACGCTTGGGCCGGAAACCGAAGTTTTCCACCGCCCGCGCCACAAGGACATCGATGTGCAGATGGTCGTGGACCTGCGCCGGATGTTGACCAACGCCGGCTACAACCCCGACGGCGCTCCCGCCGTCGAAGACGAAGCAACGCGCGACCACGGCGACGGTCGCTGGGGCGCGCCGTAAGCTGACGCACCCCAGCGCTGCGCGAGTTGCGCGCCGCCGCTGGTCCTACTTCGTGGTCGTGGTTGTCGAGTCGGCGTTCGGTGCTGCCTGACCGGCGCCGGGAGCCATCATCCCTTGAGGAGGGCCGCCTTGGCCGGGACCGCCCTGACGATGCTCGCCGGGACCTCCGCCCATCTGGCCTTGCTGCGCGCCGCCGAACATTCGGCCGCCATCGTGGTTGTCGCCGTGGCCACCGCCAGCGTTCAGCGCGACGATCAGCGCGATGATGCTGAGAACTAGTGCGAGGCCGGCGCCTACGGCGAGAAGCACTTTCTGAACTTGATCTGACATCTGCATCTGGTGAATCCTTTCTCTGCGCCCGTAGGCGTTTGACTTGGATCCCAGTCAAGGGCGCTTCTCTTAAGCATCTCTTAGAGTCACGCCGAGCCAGTGACGCCGAGCGCTCAATAGAATCGAAGCTGCAGAGTTGGTGCAGTCTTGAAGCGCTTCTCACTCAAAACCGGCCTCCCATCGCTTGCTGCCCTAGCCGCCAGCGCGCTGCTTCTGGCTGCCTGCGGCGGCAGTGAGGCGATGATGAACAGCACCGAAGCGGCGCCCGAGGCGAGCAGCACTGAGAGCAAGACGGCGGCGGCCGCGAAGACAGCGAAAGCCACAACCGCCGCCAATTCAGCGGCCGTCGCCGGCAGCGGCCGCTGCAGCGACTTCGCAAACCAAGCCGCGGCTCAGCGCGCCGCCAACACGCGCGACGGTGACGGCGACGGCGTCTACTGCGAATCGCTGCCCTGCCCATGCCTGAAGAAGGGCGCGTCGAAACCGACCGGGACGGCTGCCCCGTCAAACCTCGAGGTCGGCTGCGTGAAGCCGTCAGCCGTACAGCAGGTCGGTTTTAGCGCGACCAAGTACCCGAATATTCGCCGCCACTTCCTGAAGGCGGTCCGCGCCGGCTGGCCGGCGACCCTAGTGATCGACCGGCGCGGCACCGACGAGCGCCGTGATCGCCTGCTTGCCAACATCGCCACCAGAGCCGGCTACGACCGCGACGAGTATCCGCCGGCAATGGGCCGCGGGCGCGGCTCGGAAGCGCTAACTCGCGGCGCCAACCCGGTCGGCTGGATGGCCAGCGTGATGCTCGTCCCCAGCAGCGAGAATCGCTCGCACGGTTCGGTGATGGGAATCAAGCTGCGCCGTTTCTGCAGCGGCACGCGCTTCAGTTACCGCTTCTACTAAGCGCTAGGCCACGTAGCTTGCGCGGGCCGAATGTAGACTGGCCGAAGATGGAACTTTTCGGCGAAATCACGCCCGACCGTGCGCTGCTCGTAGTCGCGCTGCGCGAAGAGGGCGAGCACCTTCATCAGCTTGGCCTGCCGGTGCTCGTGACCGGCGCCGGCAAAGTGCGCGCCGCCGCCGCGACAGCAAGGACGCTCGCCGAAGATCGCCCCTCGGAAGTAATAAACCTTGGCACCGCCGGCGCGCTAAAGGACGGCCTCGAAGGCATCCACGTGATCGGCCGCGCCGTTCAGCACGACTTCGACGGTGAAGCGATCTTCGCGCTAACCGGAGAGAACTTCGGCGCTCCGCTGGAGCTCGGCGACGGCCCCGCGCTGGCGACCGGCGACCGCTTTGTCGCCGACCCGCAGCTGCGCGAACGGCTCGCCAAACTGGCCGATTTGGCCGACATGGAGGGCTACGCGGTGGCCGCGGTCGCGCAGGCCGTCGGCGTTCCCGTGAGGCTCGTAAAGATCGTCAGCGACGACGGCAGCGAGCAGGCCGCGCGCAACTGGAGCGACTCGATGGCCGCCTGCGCCGAGCAGCTCGCCGGCTGGGCCGCCCGCGAAACTGCTGCTTGAGCGGCCGGGGCGGTCGCGAAATCCCAGCTTTTCTACTCTCAGCGGGCAAGCTATTCGAGCCTCAACCAATAAGTTAAGTCAAGGAGCACCGGTGACCGAATACAAAGGAATGGCCGTCGAACGCGACGGTGAGAGCTACACGACGCGCCGCGAGAGCCGCGAAGCGCTCGTTTCGGCGACGCTTGATTTCGGCCCACGCCGCGACCCAAAGCTGAACACGACGCTCGCATTCTTCGATCACATGCTCGAAATGCTCGGCTGGTACGCCGACATCAACGTTGACGCCAGCTACGAAGTTCGCACTTATCGCTTGATGCACGTCGTGATGGAAGACGTCGGCCTCGCGCTGGGCGCTGCGGCAGGCCAAGCAATCAGTGATCGCATCGCGCAGGGCGTGGAGTCGAGCGGTTTCGCCTACGGAGTGATGGATGAGGCAAGCGCGCTGGCGCAGATCTCATTCGAGGGCCGCGCCAACACTTTCGTCAAGCGCGGCGGCGCTTCGTCATTCGAGCGAGTCGAGGACGTCCTTTGCGTTGATCTGGTCGCCTTCTTTGAAGGCTTCTCGCAGGGCGCGCGCTGCACGATTCAGCTCGACCTCTTTGATGACAGCAACGATCCGCACCACGCCTGGGAGGCCGGTTTCCGCGCCTTCGCTCGCGCTCTGCGAGCGGCCTTTGTGGCCAATCCCCGCCGCGCCGGTATGACGGCCGGCGTCAAGGGCACACTCGATTGATCATGCTTCGGCGTGTCTGAGCAGGCGCCGATGCGCGTGCTGGCGTGGAGCGAGCTCGATGCCGCTGCCCGCGAGCAGCTACTCGGCCGCGGCGTAACGGCGATCTTTGATCCGCAGCTGCGCGAATCGATCGAACTGATTATCGAGGACGTGCGCGAGCATGGCGATGCTGGCGTGATCCGCGCGCTGGCGAAGTTCGACGGCTGCGAGATAGCTGAAGGCGGCCTCCAGGTCACCGGCGCGGAGTTTGCCGCCGCGCGCGAATCGGTACCAGCGCCGGTGCAGGAAGCGATCGCGGAGGGAATCGCAAACGTGCGCGCCTTCAACGAAGAGCTGACGCGCGAGCGCGAGTGGCGCAGCGAGATTCAGCCAGGCCTAGTCGTCGGCGAGAAGTCGACTGCGATCGCCAGCGCCGGACTGTTTGTTCCCAGCGGCAAGGGCTCGTTCCCTTCGGTCCTCGTGCAGATCGGCACTCCCGCCGTGGTCGCCGGAGTGCCGGAGATCGCCGTTGTCGTGCCTCCGGTCCCGGGCGGCGCCGGCGAGGTTGACGCGGCCGTGCTCTGCGCAGCCGACCAGCTCGGGATTAGGCAGCTCTTCCGTGCAAACGGCCCGGCCGGAGTTGCGGCGCTGGCTTTTGGCACTGAGTCAATCCCGAAGGTCAGAAAAGTTCTCGGCCCCGGCAGCCCGCCGGTGCAGGCGGCGCAGATTGCCTGCCAGCAGTACGGCTGCCACACGCAGATGCTGCTCGGGCCCTCCGAATCGTTGATCCTCGCCGACGACAGCGCCGACCCGCGCCTGCTGGCCGCCGACCTGCTCAACGAAGCCGAGCACGGCCCTGATTCGGCTTCGCTGCTGGTTACCGACAGCGAAGTGCTGGTTGAGGCAACGCAGATTGAGATCGCCGCGCAGATCGCCGAACTGCCGGAGCCGCGCCGTACTTACGCTCACGCCGCTCTGGGCGAGAACGGCGGCGCGATTCTCGTCGCCGACCTCACCGAAGCCGCGCTTGTAACCAACTGGTACGCGCCCGAGCACATGCAGATCGTCGCCCGTGACGAGGAAGCGGTGCTGGCGATGATCGATCACGCTGGCGAAGTGCTGCTCGGCCAGCAGACGCCGGTCTCGCTCGCCAACTACGTGATCGGCGTTCCCGCGGCGCTGCCGACCGGCGCCTTCGCGCGCGTTACTGGCGGCGTAACGGCTGAAACCTTCCTCAAGAAGGTCTCGATCGCGAAGGCCGACGCCGCGGCGCTGGAGCGGCTCAGTCCAGCGGCGTTGGCGCTCGCTGACCATGAAGGCTTCCCCGCTCACGCAGCGGCGCTGCGCGCACGGCGAAGCCGCTCCTAATCCGACTCCCGCAAGCCCGCAGCCTGCTCGCTGGCTTAGAGCGCCCGCGCTTAGCTCTGTGTTTCGTCCCCGGCTGGCTCAGCCGGAGCCGCATCCTCAGCGGCTGGCTCAGCGGCTGGCTCAGCGGCTGGCTCGGCGGCCTGCGGCGGCGTTTCGAGCGCGGCCGCAGGCTCGGCGGCAACGGCCCCGCGCTGCGCCTCCCAGACCTTGTTCAGGTTCATCTGGAAGATGTAGATCGCGATCGGTGAGAGGAAAATCCAGATCAGCAGACCGAGGCCAGCGTCAAAGCCGTCGCCGGCGCCGGTCAGGCGGCTGGCGGCGTTCATCCGCTTGAAGCTGTTGTAGTGCGAGACGAATGGCGGCACGATGATGAAGACGCCGAGGGTGATCGCTACAACCGAGGTGCCTGGGCTCTGACCGCACTCATCGGTGCCGCGCGACTCGCCTAAATCTTTCATCTCGCGGTTCACGAAGTAGTACCAAAAGATGTAGTAGATCCCGATCGTGATGAAGCTAAGCGCGACCACGCCGAGCGGGTTGCGGATCTTCGCCGTCGCCGGCGTTCCAGTGATCAATAGTTGTTCAGCCATCTGTTTCTCCTTGTTCGATCCCGTTGGATTAGCTCGCGCTCGGTGGCGCGTCGTAGGTGCCTTCGGCTGCGACCTCTTCGACCTTGCCTCCGGGGACGAAGATTAGAGCGACGATGAAGAGAACCACCAGCACGCCGGTCATGATGTAGAAGATCGTCTGCGTCGACTGGGCGTAGGAAATCTGGATTCCCTTGAAGATTTCGGCCGCCTGCGCGCCGCCGCCGCCGCCGGTTGATGGCGCGCCGCTCGAGAGGTCGGAGGCGATCTGATCAGCTTGCGCCTTCGGCAGTCCAAGCTTGCCGAGGTTGTCCTCAATGTTGAGCCGGTTCTGTGTGATCAGAATCGTCCCGAGAATCGCCAAGCCGATGCTGGAGCCGTAGTTGCGGACCGTCTGCGTGATTCCCGTTACCTCGCCGTAGGTGCTCGCCGGCGCGCGGTTGATTGCGTCGGTATTCGCGGGGGAGAGGATCAGGCCGATTCCAAAGCCAGCAAGGATGATGTACGGGATCTGCGCGTTGACGCTGAGGTTGGTCAGCTCTGAGGCCCAAAGGTAGAAGCCGATCGCGCCAATCAGCCCGCCGGCAACGATCGCCGGGCGTGCGCCAACCTTGTCGAGTATCCGCCCGCCGATCTGCGTTGCGACCGCAAAGCCGATGAAGAAATAGAGCAGGTACAGCCCTGCATCCGAGGAGCTCTGGCCAAGCGCCAGCTGCGCGTACGTGCTGGCGAAGAAGAAGAGCGGGATGAAAACGATCATCAGCAGGAAGAGCACCGCGTTGTCGGCGGCGAAGGCCTTGTTGCTGAAGATCCTCACGCGGATCAGCGGGTCGCTGGCGCTCAGCTCGTGCCTGACGAAGGCGATGATCAGCAGCGTGCCGATCACGATCGCACCGATCGTCTTCGGGCTGCCCCAGCCCCATTGGCTCGCCTGCTGCAGGCCGAGAACGGAGAGCGCCATGCCGGCGGTGATCAGTACTGCGCCGCGATAGTCGATCGGCGATGGCGTGCGCTCGTCGTCGGGCTTGGAGATCATGATCAAGATCAGCGCGATCACTGCGATCGGAATGTTGATCCAGAAAATCGCGCGCCAGTCAACCTCAACGAGGTAGCCGCCGGCGATCGGGCCGACCGAGGTGAGCGCGCCGGTGATGCCGAAGAAGATCCCCAGCGCTTGGCCGCGCTTTTCGATCGGATAGGCAGAGATGACCAGCGCCAGCGCGGCCGGAATCATCAACGCTGCACCGATTCCCTGAATCACGCGGAAGGTGATGATCCACGGCTCCGCGAGGCTACCGCTGGGCGTTGCGCCGCAGAGCGCGGAGGCGACGGCGAAGATAATTACGCCGAGCGTGACGATCCGGCGCTTGCCGAACGTGTCGCCAATTCGGCCGCCGAGCGCGAAGGTGGCTGAAAGCGCCAGCAGGTAGCCGTTGACGATCCATTGAACGCCGGTTTCGCTGAGGCCAAGGTCCTTCTGGATCTCGGGGATCGCGATCGAGACGATCGTCATGTCGATGAACGTCATCCCGACGGCGAAGACCATCGCCGCTAGTACCCAAGGGCCAGCTTTCTTTGCGGTCACAGCGACAAAACTACCTGATCGGTGTTACGGGCGCTGCTTGCAGGCGGCAGGCGATTTTGCGCCGCGCAGCGTCTTCGCCAGCGCCGCCGGCCGCGAGGAGATAATGCCGTCTACGCAGAGCCCTACCAGCTTCTTCCAGTTGGTCGGCCCGTCAATGTCGTAGATGATCTCGGTACCGGCCTCGTAGTTAAACCAAGCGAACCAGGGGTAGCCGGCGGCGTGCGCCTGGTCAACGAACGGCTGGTTGGTGACCTCAACGACGGCGCCTTGATAGGGGTAGGTGAGCGGCGCTTCAATTGCCGCTACGCCAGGGCCCGGGCTTTTCTTCTCGAGCAGGAAGTCGGCGATCGCTGCGGTGCCGGGCGCGACGCCGATCTTTGGCGCCAGCGAGTGGAAGAGCTCAACTGCCGATTGGTCGAACGATGCGAC
>CAJBXY010000224.1 GCA_903959665.1 uncultured Solirubrobacterales bacterium
AGGTGAAGCGTGAGACGACGGCCATCTGCAGCGCCGCCTCACGGTTGTAGGCGCGAAAACCGGAGGTCGTATCGGGAACTTCGGTCTCCGAGGCCTGACGGACAACCCACGAGCCGAGCTTCTGGAGTCGCTTCTTGATCGGTGAGAAGTGTTCGATCGAGTCGGTCTGGCGGTCGCCGACGACCATGTCGGCGCGGCCATCGATGATCGGCTCGACCAGTTTTGGGATGTCGGCGCCGTAATATTGATTGTCGGCGTCGGTGTTGACGATCACGTCGGCGCCGAGCTTGAGGCAGGCGTCAAGGCCGGCTTGGAAGCCGGCGGCCAGGCCACGGTTGTTCGTCAAGCGGACAATGTGGTCGACGCCGTTTGCCCGCGCGACGTCAACAGTTGAGTCGGTCGAACCGTCGTCGATGATCAACCATTCGACGTCGGTGATGCCGTCGACGACCCGCGGAAGGTCGGCAAGGGTCTCCGGAAGAGTTGCCTCTTCGTTGAGGCAGGGGATCTGAATGATCAGCTTCATCGACGCCCAATCGTACGGGTCGCGGGTGACTGGAGCTGAAACGGGGCGACCAGTGAGCGCTACCGGCCAGCCGGGGTCGTAGTATCGAAGCCGATCGCGAGCCCTCCAGCCGCGCTAAACCAACCGCCTTCTGTGACCACAGCCCTCGCTTCTAGATCACTCGCCTCACGCGCCGGCTCGCTGCCGTGGCCGCTGATTCTGCTTGGGCTGCTGATCGTGATCGTCGCGGCGGGAACAATCGTCTTCCCGACCTACACCGCATACGACGCCACCTACTCGCTGCTCTGGGGGCGCGAGATCCTTGACGGGCAGCTGCCGGTGTTCGCCACCTACCGGGCGCCAACAGAACACCCGTTGGGTTTGGTCTTCGGCGTCTTCTTCGCCGCCTTCGGCCGCGCCGGCGACCGTTTGATGTTGCTCGCCACGATGGGCAGCTTCGTCTTGATGGTCGTCGCGCTCTACCAGCTCGCACGTAACTCGTTCACGGTCCTGGTAGGGCTCGCCGCGGCAGCGATTCTCTGCACGCGCTTCGATTTTCCGTTCCTCGCGGCGCGCGCGTTTATCGACATTCCCTACCTCGCGCTGTTGCTGTGGGCGGCGGCGTTGGAGGTGGCACGGCCACGCCGAGGAGCGCTCATCTTCTGGCTGCTGGCGCTGGCCGGGCTGCTGAGGCCGGAGGCTTGGATCATTGCTGGCATCTACTGGCTCTGGCTCTTCCCCGGGCTCTCTTGGCGCAGGCGGGTCGAATTCGCGCTGCTCGTAGGCGCCGCGCCACTGATCTGGTTTGGCGTCGACTACATCGTCACCGGCGACCCGCTCTTCTCGCAGACGCATACGACGGCGGTGACGGCGGAGGACGGCCGTTCCAAGCCTGCTGGCGAGATTCCAGGCGAAACGGTGCTCTTCTTCAGCCAGCTACTGAAGCTACCGGTGATGGTTGCCGGCCTGATCGGGCTCGGCCTCGCTGCCTGGCTCGTGCCTCAGCGGATCCGCGTCGTGCTCTCGCTCTTTCTGATTGGCCTCTTCACCTTCGTGCTGCTCGCGCTCGGGCAGTTCTCGGTGATCAGTCGTTACCTGCTGCTGCCGGCGATCATGTTGATGATCTTTGCCGCATTTCTCGTCGCCGGTTTCACGGTCATCAAGACCGGCAACGTACGCAAGTACTGGTCGATCGCTGCGGCCGTCTCTGTCGCGGCGCTAGTCATCTGGACGGTTGCCCGCGTCAACGTCGGCGTCCTTGTCTCGGAGCTGAAGTTCCGTGGCGATTCGATGCGCGCGCTAACCAGCCTGCTCGACCGGCCTGATGTCCGCGCCGCTGCCAAGTGCGGCCCGGTTCTCACGAGCAACCACCGCCTCGTGCCGGGCGTCCGCTGGATCATGGACCTGCCTGCCGACCAGGTGATTGCGCGCAGCGACGTGCCGGAGTCGTCGAAGGTGAAGAGCGGGATCGTCGTGCTCGCAGCCGGCAGGGCGGTGCTTCTGCGCGGCGGGCTCGACCATGAGAACCCGGTTGCCGCTGACACTCTGCGCAACCTTCCGCCCGCCGGCTACCGGCCGATTGCCGCCAACGAGCTCTATTCGGTGTACGGGCGCTGTCGCTGAGCGCAGCCCGCTAGGCCTATCCTGATCGCTAATGGAGAGTTCGGTTTCAACGCGCGATCAGAAGTTGCTCGCCAAGGCGATTGAGCTTGGCCGCAAGGGGATCGGCAACGTCAGCCCAAACCCGCAGGTCGGCGCCGTGATCGCCCGTGATGGCGAAATTCTCGGCGAGGGATGGCACGAGCGCTTCGGCGGGCCGCACGCCGAGGTCAACGCGATCGCCGACTGCGGCGGGGTGGACCTGCACGGAGCAACGCTCTACGTCTCGCTCGAACCGTGCTGTCACCAAGGGCAGCAGCCGCCCTGTACCGATGCGATCACAGCAGCAGGCATTGCGCGCGTCGTCGTCGCCAGCGACGACCCAACGGAGAAGGCCAGCGGTCGCGGGCTGGGCATATTGCGCGACGAGGGCGTCGAGGTTGAAGTCGCCAGCGGCGAATTAGCCGCGACTGCGAGGCTTGAGAACCAGGCCTTCCGCAAGCACGCGCGCAGCGGCAAGCCTTGGGTTCTGTTCAAGTCGGCGATGAGCATCGACGGCAAGGTCGCCACGCGCGAAGGCGATTCGCAGTGGATCTCTGATGCCAGCAGTAGAGAGCTCGTCCATCTCTGGCGCGCCGAGGTTGACGCGGTCGCCGTGGGAATCGGAACGGCGATGGCCGATGATCCGCAGCTGACGGTTCGCACTCCCGGCGTCGAGTTTCAGCCGCGCCGGATCGTCTTCGATTCCGATGGCCGGCTACCGCTCGATTCTCAGCTCGTCGCCGGCACACCGGAGCTGGAGCTAATCGTGATCGTTACGCGCGCCGCACCGCGAAGCGCCGTTGAGGCGCTTGAATCGGCCGGGGCTGAGGTGATCGTCGTCAGCGGCGAAAATGAGCCGCTGAGGGTCAGCGACGCGCTGACTCAGCTTGGCAATCTCGATCCGCCGGTTACGGCACTTCTGCTCGAGGGCGGACCGCACCTCGCGGGCGCCTTTTTCGATGCCGGGGAGATCGACGAAATCCGCCTGTTCGTCGCCCCGCTCGTGCTCGGTGGCGCGACCGCGCGTGATCCGCTGGAGGGAATGGGTGCGACGCTGATCGCCGACGCCACTCGCGCGCTCTCGCTTACGGCTGAGCCGGTCGCCGACGACATCCTGATCACCGCCCGACTGCGAGAGTGGTAGGCGTGTTTACCGGGCTGATCGAAGATCTAGGAGCGCTGAGCGGGATAGAGAGCAACGAGCTTGGCGCCAGGCTGACGATTCGCAGCGTGCTCGCCGCTCAACTCTCGGAGGGTGATTCGGTCGCCGTCAACGGCGTCTGCCTGACGGCAACAGAGATTTCGGCAGAGAGCTTCTCTGCCGACGCGATGAACGAGACTCTCAGTCGCAGCTCACTCGGCGCGGCAGCTGCAGGCAGCGCTCTCAATTTGGAGCTTCCGTTGAGGGCAAACGGTCATCTCGGCGGCCACATCGTTCAAGGCCACGTAGACGGAGTCGGCACAGTCGCTTCGACGCGCGAGGACGGTATCGCTCTGGTCCTGACGATTTCAGCCGCGCCTGAACTGCTTCGCTACGTCGCTGAGAAGGGCTCGATCGCGGTCGACGGGGTTTCGCTGACGGTTGCCCGCGTCGATGACCGCAGCTTCGACGTTTGGCTAATCCCCGAAACGGCGCAGAGGACTAATCTCGGCGATGCTCAGCCGGGCCGTACAGTCAACCTTGAGGTTGACATCCTCGCCAAGTACGTCGAACGACTTCTCTCGAGCACTCAATGACCAATTCTGCTGAAACCGATTACCGCTTCGCGACCGTCGACGAAGCGCTGGCCGACATCGCCGCCGGCAAGATGGTCGTCGTCGTCGATGACGAAGACCGTGAGAACGAAGGCGATCTAGTAATGGCCGCCGAGCACGTGACGCCGGACGCGATCAATTTCATGGCCAAGCACGCGCGCGGTTGGATCTGTCTCGCGCTGACGCCGGAGCGCTGCGCCGAGCTTGACCTCGAGCTGATGACGGCGAAGAACGAGACGCCTTATGAAACGCCGTTCACCGTCACGATCGAAGCCCGCGACGGAGTCACGACGGGGATCAGCGCCGCCGACCGTGCGCAAACGATCCGCGTCGCCAGCGACCCAGCCAACGGCCCTGAAGCGATCGTCAAGGGCGGGCACGTCAACCCGCTCAAGGCCAAGCCCGGTGGCGTGCTAGAGCGCACCGGCCACACTGAGGCGAGCGTTGATCTGGCTCGGCTCGCTGGCTGCACGCCGGCCGGGGTGATCTGCGAAATCATGAACGACGACGGCTCGATGGCTCGTGTCGATGACCTCAAGGCCTATTGCCAGCTCCACGATCTGAAGATGCTGACGATCGCCGACCTGATCGCCTACCGGCGCAAGAACGACAAGCTCGTTGAGCGCGTCGTCTCGACAACGATGCCGACCGCCTTCGGCGACTTCATCGTCGTCGGTTATCGCTCCTTGGTCGATGACAAGCACCACGTTGCGCTGGTCAAGGGCGATGTTGAGGGCAAGGAAGATGTGATCGTCCGCGTTCACTCCGAGTGTTTGACCGGCGACGTATTCCACTCCCTGCGCTGCGACTGCGGTGATCAGCTCGAAGCTGCGCTTGCCGTGATCGAAGAGGAAGGGCAAGGGGTGCTGCTTTACCTCGCTCAAGAGGGACGGGGGATCGGCCTGCTGAACAAGCTGAAGGCCTACAAGCTTCAGGAGGAGGGCTACGACACGGTTGACGCCAACCTTAAGCTCGGACTCCCCGCCGATCTTCGCGACTACGGGATTGGCGCGCAGATTCTTGTAGACCTAGGGCTCAGCTCGATTCGAATCCTGACCAACAACCCGAAGAAGATTCACGGCCTTGAGGGCTACGGGCTTTCGGTCAGCGAGCAGCTGCCGATCGAGCCGGCATCGAATCAGCACAACGCCGACTACCTCGAGACCAAGCGAAGCCGGATGGGTCACACGCTCCATCATCAAGGGCTGAACCTCGACGAGGAGATGATTCACGCCGAGCGCGAGCAGGATAGGGCCGCGGAGGACGGCGATGAGTGAGCGCTACGCGATTGTCTGCGCCCAGTTCTACCCCGAATTGGCCGAGCGCCTAACCGCGGGCGCGCAGGCCGTGTTTGCTGAAGCTGGCTGCGAGCCGGCTGAAACTTTTGAGGTTCCTGGCGCCTTCGAGCTTCCGGCAGCGGCGAAGTTCTGCGCCCAGTCGGGCCGCTTTGCAGGCGTCGCCTGCCTCGGCGCCGTGATCCGAGGCGAGACAGATCACTACGACTACGTTTGCGCTGAGACAGCGCGCGGAATCCAAGCTGTCTCGCTCGATACAGCTGTGCCCTGCTCGTTCGGCGTGCTGACCGTCGATACGCTCGATCAGGCGCTTGAGCGCTCCGGCGGCGGCGTCCGTGACGCCGGACGCAACGCCGCAAGTGCGTTGCTGGCGTTGCAGGGCGTGCGCTCTCAGCTCGACGCCACCTAGCCTGCCCAAAGCGCAGGCAGCGGATCCCAGCGCTAAGCTTTTTGCAGATGAACGGACAGGTGATCGCCCTACTGATTACAGGCATCTCCCACGTCGGCGCGGCGCTGATTCTCGTCGTCATGCTGATCCGCCTCGGCGGGGCTCGCCCGCAAGACCTGCGCGACTGGTGGGACGGCGACGGCGGCTCCGGCGGCGGCCCTGACGAGCGTCCGAACCGTGGCCCAGGAGGTACTGGGATTCCGCTTGCCGACGCGCAGCCAAGCTCGGTTCGTTTGCGCGGCCCCGGCACTATTGCCGCTGCTGATCGCGCGCCGCGACGCAGCCCTCATCGTCGCCCGGCGCCGCAGCGCGACTCTGAGCCGGTCGGCTGACCGCTACACTGCGCAGCGCAATGGCCAAGGTATGTTTCAGCTGCAGCAAGGGACCGGCGTTCGGCAACAGCCGGAGCCACTCGATGGTCGCTACGCGACGTCGTTTCAATCCCAACCTGCAGAAGGTTCGGATCGTCGTCGATGGCGCGCCGCGCCGCGAATACGTCTGTACACGCTGCCTCAAGGCTGACAAGGTCCAGAAGGCCCTTTAGGCTCTGCGGCGCAGTGCCGCAACCTAAGTCCAGCTCCAGCCTGCTGCGCTTCCGCGCGATCCTCGGGGGCGCACTAGTCGCGCTCGAGGAGCGCCGCTCGGAGATCAACGACCTCAACGTCTTCCCGGTAGCCGACGGCGACACCGGTGACAACATGGTGCTGACGATTGAGGGCTGCTTGGCCGAGCTCGATCGTCTTGCCGAAGAGTCCGGCGAGCGCTCGCTCGACGAAATCGGCCGTGAGGAGATCGTCGACCTTGTCGCGCGAGCGGCGCTGCTGAGCGCACGGGGCAACAGTGGCGTGATCCTCTCACAGCTTATTCGCGGCGCCGCGGAGGAGTTGATCTCGCGGCCCGGGGTGTTGGTAGACCCGGTGCTGATAGCGCTCGCGATGCAGCGCGCTGCCGAGCGCGCCTACGCTTCCGTTCGCGAGCCCGCCGAGGGCACGATCCTGACTGTGATGGCCGACATGGCGACGGCTGTCACGGCAGCGCTGGAGGGGCTCGAGCCGATGCCCGCTGACGCAACTGCCGATCAGCAGAACGCAAGGATCGCTGATCTGCTTGAGATCGCCGTCGTCGCGGGCGAGGAGTCGGTGCGGCGTGGCCCCGAACTGCTTCCGGTCTTGAAGGCCGCCGGCGTGGTCGACTCCGGCGGCTATGGCGTCGTCGTGCTGTTCGCTGGCTGCGTCACCGCGCTACGTGGCGAGCAGGGGCTCGCGGTAGCTCACCACGCTGCGCCGGCCCGTTCCAGCGAGCCCCAGCACGAGTCGTCGACCTTCCGCTTCTGCACCAATTTTGCCGTCACCGCTAACAGTGCCGGTCGGCTCGCAGAGTCACACGATTACATCGCATTGCTCGAACAGATCGGCGATTCGGTACTTGTCGTCGGTGATCAGGTGACGCTGCGCGTTCACGTTCACACCGACGAGCCGGAGGCCGCGACGGCGCTCTTCGCCGACGTCGGGCAGGTTTCGCGGCTCGATGTTGCCGATATGTCGGCGCAGATCGCCGACCGTGAGGAGCGGCTGGCGGGCGCGGCCCATTCGCGCTGCGGCACGCTGGCGATCGTCGCCGGTGACGGAATCGCCCAGCTCTACCGATCGCTCGGGGCAGATGTGCTCGACGGCGGCGAGACGCTCAACCCTTCGACCTACGAAATCCTTGCTGGCATTCACTCGGTGCCGGCCGACGAGGTCGTCGTGCTGCCCAACAGCCGCAATGTCTTCATGGCCGCTCAGGCCGCCGCCGAGATGTCCGAACGGGTGGTTTATGTGGCGCAGTCAAGCGAGATGCAGGCCGGTTTGGCGGCGCTTGTCGCTGCGCGCTCAGAGCTCTCTGCGGCCGAAAACGTTGTTCTGATAGATCAACTCTTGGAGAGCGTGCGCAGCGGCAGCGTAGCCCGCGCCGCCCGCGCCGACGCGGAAGGACGCTTTGCCGAAGGCGAGGCCGTCGGCTACGTCGACGATCAGCTGATCGCCTGGGGCGAGCCTGGCTCGACGCTACGAGAGGTGATAGAGCGACTTGCCCAGGGCAGTGAACTATTGACGATTATTGCTGGGGCTGGGGCTCCAATCGATCAGGCTGGCGTTCAGGCTCTAATTCCCGCAACCGTTGAGCTCGAACAGCACGAGGGCGGCCAGCCAGGCCGCTGGTGGCTGTTGTCCGCTGAATAGTTGACGATTAGGCGGTGGATAAGAGCCCTCGCGGACTAGGCGACGGCGAGCCGTTGGATAAAGCGCAGCTGCTCGCCGCTCCGCTGCGCTGGCCTTCGGAGAAGGCGCTAGCCGAACGCCCAAAATTTGGTGGCCGCAAGGCCGACGAAGGCGCAGAGCATCTTGGTTTGACGACCGTCGGGGCGCTACTCGAGCACCTCCCGCGCGATCGCCGCGAGGCGCGCACGGTCGCGGCGCTGGTCGCCGGTGAGCAAGCGACCGTTGTCGTCGAGGTTCGCTCGATCAGTTCGCGGCCGGTCAGGCGCCGCGGAATGCGGCCGCTGGTTGAGGCGCTCGTCTTCGATCAGACCGGCCCGCTTCAGGTCACCTTCTTCAATCAGCCTTGGCTGGTGAAGAAGTACCCACCTGGAACGCGGCTCGTGCTGCACGGCAGCTATGAGGCACGGAACCGCTTCCGCGTCAGCTCCCATGCCCCGACCGCCGAGGAGATCGGGGCCGGCGATGACGTCGCCCACTATCCGGCCGCGGAGGGGCTGTCATCGACTCAGATCCTCGCTGTCGTTCGCGAGCACCTCGCTGCTGCCCGGCTCGCCCCGGACCCGCTGCCCGGTCGGCTCCGCGCGCGCCATCGCCTAGCGGACATGCCGTCGGCGCTCTTGGCTGGCCACGCCGGGCAGCTCGAACCGGCACGCCAGCGCCTGGCCTTCGATGAGCTCCTTTACGTGCAGCTCGACCTGCTGCGCCGTCGCGCGCGCCGCGCCGAGCAGTTGACAGCGCCTCAGCTTGCGCAGGAGGGGGAGGGTGATCTCGTCGACGGTTGGATCGCGCAGCAACTCCCGTTTGAGCTGACCGGCGACCAAGAGCGCGCCGTCGGCGTGGTCCTCGGCGACATTGCGCGCGGTCACCCGATGCAGCGATTGCTGATGGGAGAGGTTGGCTCGGGTAAGACGGTCGTCGCACTTGCAGCGATGTTGCGGGCCGTATCGAACGGTCATCAAGCAGCGCTGATGGCGCCGACTGAGACGCTCGCCAACCAGCACTTCGCGACGCTTCAGGAGCTGATGCCAGGCCAGGCCGTTCCGATTGCGCTGCTGACCGGTTCAACGCCGGCCGCTAGGCGCCGTGATCTCTTAGGAAAGCTGGCATCAGGGGAGCTCGGAATAGTGGTCGGCACGCACGCCTTAATCGAAGACGACGTGCTCTTCAGCAGGCTCGCTGTTGTCGTTGTCGATGAGCAGCACCGCTTCGGCGTCCGTCAGCGAACCGCGCTCGACGCCAAGGCCGCCGGTCCGGCAGGGAGCGCGGCCCCTCACGTGCTGCACATGACGGCGACGCCGATTCCGCGGACGCTCGCGCTGCTTGGCTACGGCGACCTTGACGTGACCGAGCTGCGCGAGTTGCCGAAGGGCCGCGAGCCGATCGCAACCCACCTTGCCTCCGGCGAGCGCGACCGCGCGCGCGCCTATGAACGGATCCGCGAGGAGCTGCGAGCCGGCCGCCAGGCTTACGTCGTCTGCCCGCTGGTCGAAGAGTCCGAGGCGCTCGCGGCGCGCGCGGCGAGCGCAGAGTACGAGCGGCTCAGCGCCGAGGAGTTCGCAGATTTCAACGTCGCGCTGATCCACGGGCAGATGCCTTCGGCGCAGAAGGCCGAAGCGATGCGCAGCTTCAAGGCTGGCGAAGTTGACGTGCTTGTCGCCACGACGGTGATCGAAGTTGGCGTCGATGTTCCAAATGCGACCGTGATGCTGATCGAAAACGCCGAGCGCTACGGCCTCTCTCAGCTGCACCAGCTGCGAGGGAGGATCGGGCGCGGCGAGCACGCATCTGTCTGCATCTGCTTTGGGCCGAAAGAATCGGAGCGGCTCTCCGCCTTCTCTAGCTGGAACGACGGCTTCAAATTGGCCGAGGTAGATCTGCAGATCCGCGGCGAAGGAGAGCTGACAGGCACCCGTCAGTCAGGGATGGCGGCCTTTCGCTTCGCCTCGATGCCGGAAGATGGCGAGCTGCTGGAGCGCGCTCGCCTCAGCGCGCGCGAGATCCTCGAGGCCGACCCAGAGCTGCTGCTTGCCGAGCACGTTCCGCTGCGCGAGGCGATGGAGCGGGCGAGGGGTTCGTTGCTGGCGCCAACGATTCCAGCCTGATGCGGGTGATCGCGGGAAGACTTGGCGGCCGCAGGCTGCAGTCGCCGCCCAGCTCGGTGACGCGGCCGACCAGCGACCGCGTCCGCGAAGCGCTGTTCGCGACGCTCGGCCCGATCGACGGACTTAGCGTGCTCGATCTCTTCGCCGGCTCCGGCGCGCTGGCAATCGAGGCGCTCTCGCGCGGCGCGTCCCACGCCGTCTTGGTTGAACGGGACCGCGTTGCGGCGAAGGTGATTGCACAGAACCTCGAAGCGCTTGGGCTCGCCGAGCCGGTGGCGCGGCTGGTTCGAGGCAGCGCGAAGAGAGCGCTCGCGCAGGCGGCAAGGGCCGCTGAGAGCTACGATCTACTCTTCCTTGACCCTCCATACCGTCAGGCGGCGGCGCTTGGCGGCGACACTGTGAAGCTGATCGAGCCAATTCTCGCGCCATCTGCGAGAGTTGTGACCGAAAGCGACCGGCGCCAGCCGTTTGAGCTTGATCTTGCGATGATCGACGAACGCCGCTACGGCGACACCCTGATACGAATTCACCAACGATGACCAACTCCAAGAAGATCGCAGTCTGCCCAGGTTCCTATGACCCGATAACTCGCGGCCACACCGACGTGATCGCGCGCGCCGCCGAGATCTTCGACGAGGTTGTTGTAGCGGTCGTCAACCACCCGGTGCGCAAAGGCTCAACGCTCTTCAGCCTTGATGAGCGAATCGGCTTCATTGAGGACGCGACGACAGAGCTATCGAATGTGCGCGCCGCGCCGTTTGACACGTTGATCGTCGACTTCGCTCGCGAGATTGGGGCGAAGACGATCGTCAAGGGACTTCGCGCTATCTCCGACTTCGAATACGAAACCGAGATGAACCAACTAAACCGCCAGCAGGCTCCCGATGTAGAGTCGCTCTACATGATGGCCAGCCCGCAATTCAGTTTCATCAGTTCCAGCGGAATCAAGGAATTGGCGATCTTCGGTGGGAACATCGACGAACTGGTCACACCAAAAGTTGCAGCCCGACTGAAGGAAGAACTCGCTCGCTAGCGAAAGGCACCGTGCTATGGACGTTCTCGTACTAATCGACAAACTTGATGATCTGATCCACAACGCCAAGCCGGTGCCGCTCACCGACCAAGTTCGCGTGGACAAAGAGGAGATCTACGACATCCTCGATCAGATGCGCGCCACGATCCCGGAAGAGATCAAGCAGGCCCGCTGGATCGTCAAGGAGCGCCAAGAGATGCTTGCCGAAGCGAAGCGTGAAGCCGAGCGCGTGATCAAGGAAGGTCACGAAAAGCAGGCACAGCTAATTGCCGGCGAGGCCGTCACTCGTGAAGCAGAGCGCGGCGCCGACGACATCTTGGAAGAGGCGAAGGTTCGCGAGCGCGAGATTCGCCTTGGCGCCGAGGATTACGCCGACGAAATTCTCGGCACGCTCGAAACCAACCTTTCGAAGTTCATCTCCGCCGTGCAGCGGGGCCGCGACCGGCTCGCCGGCGCCGATGACGACGCAGCTGACGGCCGCTGAGCTCGCTTAGCTAGCCGCGTCTGCGTTCTCGTCTGCGTCGTCCCCGTCGTCCCCGTCGGCACGAGTCAGCTCGCAGATCGCGTCAAGGTGCTCACGCACGCGGTTAGCCATCTCGTCGACAGAGGCCGAGCTGGCGTCAATTTGAGTCTTTGCGCCGGTCAGCGAAGCCTTAATCTTTTTTACCGCGGCGAGAGTTTCAAGCGCCTTCTCGGCGGCGTCGGTAACTGCGGCAACGTCAATATCACCGATCTCTTCGCGGGCCATCAGGAGCCGGGCACGGGCGAGCGCGTACCCGGTCTCTAGCACCAGCGTTGAATCCGAATCGGGGTCGTAGGTGATCACGAGCTTGTCGCCGTGAATCTCCTCGAGGACGCGCGTATTGGCGGGCACCTGAGGATCGGTCGGGACAACCAGAACTGCGTAGCCAGCGCTGCGTTGGTGGCGAGCATCGTCAAGCGTCTTAATCATCTTGCTGCGTGGAAACTCTTTGACATTCTTTGCTTCAAACGCGATTCGCCCTCGCGGCGGCCCGTTCTGGGCCTCAACATCGACAACCACGTCACCCTTCTTGCCGCCACCCTCGGTCACCTCGCCGACGTGCTCTGAGATGTCACCGCGGCCGTGTGCAATCTCTGCGATTGCGGCCGCCACGCTTTCCTCGTAGGGACGGCCCTTTGCCGCGCTCTTCGCGTGCTCCGCTGCGAGTGCGTCGGCACCCTTAGCCTCGCCTTCTGCGGCCGCCATCTTCTGCTGCATCTCGTTTAGCGTCCGCGTCATTTCGAGCAGCTGCTTGGACTGAATGTCCGATGCCGTTTTGATCTTTTCGACCGCGGCTTTCTGAAACTGATTTAGCGGGTTGTTCTCGTCATCGGCGGTGAATTGCTTCGTCAGCGCTTCACGGTGGGTGCGTAGCATCTCTTGAACCAACGCTTCGACCTTCTTCTGCACGGCCGTGCTCGAATTCTCACCGAAGTATTGATCAAGCAGCTTCGGCAGTAGGCCGGCGTCGGCGTCGAAGGTGGCGTCGATCTTCTCCTTGAAGCCTTCGCTGACCTTCTGGGCGCTCTCGTTGAACTGCTGCTCGACCTCGTGGGCTTGGCGCTCGAACTCGGCCTTTACGAATTCGGTATCCGATGCGGTCTGTTCGCGCTGCAGAATCCGCGCACCGATCTCGATTGCCTGGCTTACGAGCTCGTCGAGGCTCTCGCCCGCCTGCTCGCGTTCGCGCGCCAGCGTGATCGTTGCTTCGTCGTCAACCGTGAGCCCGTCTATCAGCAGCTGATCGCCGAGCAGTCTCACCTGCTCAGCCGTGATTGGAGTTATTGGATCCACCGTCACCTTGGTTGCACCGTACGCGCAGCTTCTGACAGATCGCAGGGCGCTTTGCAACGTGGCCGTGCCACGGCGGCGCGCTCGCTACGCTGCCGATGATGCGCGAACGGATTGAAGAGGCGGTATTCGTTGCGCGAACATTTGCCCGGGCCGGCATGGTGAGGCCGGAGAATCCGCTGCGTCTAGCGAAGTCGGTTGATCTGCTCCGCCGCTGGGGAACCTCGATCGCCGGCGGCTACGCCAGCGCCGCGGCCCGTCGCCCGAACGCGACTGCGCTGATTGACGATGCCGGCGCACTGAGCTACGGCGAGCTTGATCGCCAGGCAAACCAGTTGGCGCGCGGGCTCAGCGCCGCCGGGGTCGGCGCTGGCGATGGAATCGCCGTGCTCTGCCGCAACCATCGCTACTTCGTCGAGGTGACGATTGCCGCCGACAGAATAGGTGCTCACCTGATCTTCCTCAACACGATGTTCGCAGCGCCACAGGTGAGCGAGGTCTGCGATCAGGAGCGACCGTCCGCAATTGTCTACGACGACGAGTTCAGCGAAACGGTTGCCGCTGCAAGCGACGGCAGGCTCTGTTTTGTTGCCTGGGCCGAGCGTCGAGGCAGCGGGCCGGACCGCACTCTCGATCAGCTCCGCGCCGGTCGGTCGAGCGAGCCGCTCGATCCACCGTCATCGCCGGGGCGGATCATCATCCTCACGAGCGGTACGACCGGCACGCCGAAGGGCGCGCAGCGCGAACAGCCAAGCTCGCTCGCTCCAGCGGCCTCGCTGATCGACGTTATTCCGTTGCGCGCTCGCGAAATCACGCTGATCGCGCCGCCGCTCTTTCACTCCTGGGGAATGGCTCACTTCTCGCTGGCGTTGATGCTCGGCTCAACGATCGTCTTGCAGCGCGGCTTCGATCCCCAGCGGTCGCTGGTCGCCGCCGCGCGCCACGGTGCTAGCGCGCTAGTGGTTGTGCCGGTGATGCTCCAGCGGATGGTTGACCTTCCGGCCGACGCCCTGATTGGGGTCGATCTCTCACGACTGAAGGTGATCGCCGCGAGCGGCAGCGCGCTCCCCGGTGAGCTTGCGCTGCGCGCAATGGATCGCTTTGGCGAGATCCTCTACAACCTCTACGGCTCGACAGAGGTCGCTTGGGCGACGGTCGCCGGCCCGGAAGATCTGCGCGCCGCGCCGGGAACTGCCGGCCGGCCGCCGCGTGGGACGGTCGTACAGCTCTTTGACGACCAAGACCGGCCGGTGAGTGAAGTCGGCCTAAGCGGCCGGATCTTCGTCGGCAACGGGCTCGGCTTTGAGGGTTACACCGGCGGCCAGACCAAGCAGCAGATCTCGGGGCTGATGTCGGCCGGTGACGTCGGCCACTTCGACTCGGAGGGGCGGCTCTTTATCGATGGTCGCGACGACGAGATGATCGTCTCCGGCGGCGAGAATGTCTTCCCGCGCGAGGTGGAGGATCTGCTGGCCGACCATCCTGGGGTGGCCGAAGCTGCGGTGATCGGCGTCGTTGATGCGCAGTGGGGCCAGCGACTAAGGGCCTTCGTCGTCGTGCGCGGCGCGAACGGGCCGGATCAAGCCGAGCTCCAAGAGCTCGTTCGCGATCGACTCGCCCGCTACAAGGTGCCCCGCGAGGTGCTCTTCATCGACGAGCTCCCGCGCAACGCGACCGGCAAGGTGCTGCGCCGAGAGCTCAGCAGCGACTGAGCGGTTTCGCGCTGCCGGCGCGAAGCTCTAATCTGCAGCCGATGGCGAGCGACTCGGAGAGCTTCGATCTGGCGATTCTTGGGCTGAGCGCTGGCGACGGCAAACGGCTTGAGCTCGAGGCTCAGCTAGGCGAATTCGAGTTTGCCGGCGAGCCGTATCGGCCCGAGCCGCAGCCGTGCCCGGTGGTCGTCGACGTAACACGGATGAACGGTGACGGTTGGGCGCTAAAGCTGGCCTTCGAGACGACGATGCGCGGGACCTGCATGCGTTGTTTAGGGCCGGCCGAGCGAGCAATCACGGTCGAGGTGCGTGAGGTTGATCAGCTAGACGGGGGAGAGGAGCTTGATAGCCCGTACATCGATCGGTCGGTCGTCTCGCTAGACAGGTGGGCTCACGATTCGCTCGCACTTGCGCTGCCAACGCAGGTGATCTGCAAACCTCAGTGCTTGGGTCTCTGCCCGACCTGCGGGATCGACTTGAACGCCGATCCAAGCCACGAGCACGAGCCCAGCAAGGACCCACGCTGGTCGAAACTAGACGAACTGAAGTTCGACTGAGCGCGGCTCTTTTCGCCGGTTCGCTATCTTTGAGCGTCGAATGGCCGTTCCTAAGCAACGACAGTCACACAGCCGCACGGCAAAGCGCCGCGCCCAGCACGGGATCGCCGCGCCGACCGGTGGCGCATGCCCCGAGTGCGGCGCGCCGCGCCTTGCGCACCGTGTCTGCTCGAATTGCGGCACCTACGGCGGCCGTTCGATTGTCGCCCCGGCCAACACCGATCAGTAACTCTCGATGAGCGTCACCGTCGCGGTTGACGCGAACGGCGCCGATCTCGGACCGGCCGAGGTAGCTGCCGGAGCTGCGATTGCCGCAGCGCTCGGAGTGAAGGTGCGCGTCTTCGGCCCCGCCGAGCAGATCGGCGAAGTGGCCGACGGTGTCGAAGTGGTCGACGCGCCGGTTTCGATCGCGAAAGAGGCGGACCCGGCCCGCGCGGCGCGGTCAACGCCGGACGCTTCGATCGTTCAGGCCGCTCGCGCAGTGGCCGAAGGCGGCGCTGACGCGCTTGTGAGCGCTGGCGCTACCGGTGCGACGCTGGCGGCCGGGCTTTTCGAGATTAAGCGCGCAAAAGGTATCTACCGCCCTGCATTGGCGACGCCGGTGCCAATTCCTGGCAGCCCGGTCACGTTGTTGGACGTCGGCGCCAATGTTGAGGTTCGTAGCGAGCATCTAGTTCAGTTCGCCTTCATGGGCGCCGCGCTGGCGACGACGGTGCTGGGTCAGGAGCGGCCCCGCGTCGCTCTGCTGTCGAACGGCAGCGAGGCCAGCCGTGGAACGGCAGTCGTAATCGAAGCCGGCGAGCAGCTAGCGGCCGGAACGCATGCAACCTTCGACTTCGTAGGGAACATCGAAGGGAATGACCTGGCGGCCGATCTCGCCGACGTGATCGTCACCGACGGCTTCACCGGCAACATCGCGCTGAAGGTGATGGAAGGGATCTCGCAGGCTGTCGTGGGTGGCGTACGCGATGCCGCGAGCAGTTCAGCTCGCGCAAAGCTCGGCGGCGCGCTGCTGCGCCCGGCGCTGCGTGGCTTTCGCGACGAGATCGACCCCGAAGGCCCTGGCGGCGCCTACATGCTCGGCTTGAGGCGGCTCGCGGTCGTCTCGCACGGGCGGTTTTCCCGTTACGGCTTCTCCCAAGCGATCCTGCTTGCCGCCCGCGCCGTCAATGGCGATCTCGTTGGGCGCACCGAGACGATGTTGGAAGCTGGCGGCGCGCTACGCCGTTCGGGCGGCTCCGAGGCGGGCACCCCGTCCGAAGGCGCGGCTAGTTTTCCGCCAGATGACTCGTGACGACGTCCTTGAATTAATCCGCACGCACCTCGCCGACGAGCTTGACGTAGACCCTGCGGCGATCACCGACGAGACGCGCTTCAAAGAAGATCTCGAGGCCGATTCGCTCGACCTCTACACGCTCGTCCAAGAATTTGAAGATACGTACGGCACGAAGATGTCGGATGAGCAGGCCGCAGAGATTCTCACCGTCGGCCAAGCAATCGACTTTGTCCTCGCCCACACCAGCGCCAGCTCCTGAGCCCTGCAAACCCTCACCTCACTCCTCGACGATCTGCCGGCCGGCCTTTACCGGCAGGTCTTCACGCACGCCTCATGGGGCGAACGCAGCAGCGACTCCTACGAGCGTCTTGCCTTTCTTGGCGACAGCGTGCTTGGTTTGGCGATCACGGCGCACCTTTATCCACTCTTGGAAGCCGACCGCTTCGGCGCTGGGCGGCTGACGAAGATCAGGGCGCAGACGGTTTCGGGCGCCGCCTGCCGCGAGGTCGCAGTTCGCTTGGACGTGCCGGGGCGGCTCGCTGCGGCGGCGCCGGAGGGAACGCCACTTGCCGACACGCTGGTCAGCGAGCGCGTCCTCTCGTCGATCGTCGAGGCGATCATCGGAGCCTGCTACCTCGATCAGGGCTACGAGACAACTGCTGCCGCTGTGGTCGACTGTTTCGCACCGGAGTTGGCGCTTGCGCTGGAACATCCGATCGACTTCAAGTCGGCGCTGCAGGAACAGCTTGCTGCGCGCGGTCAGCTGGTCGAGTACGAGATCTTGAGCGAGGAAGGGCCGCCGCACGAGCGCACCTTCACGGTCACAGCGAGCGTCGCCGGCGCAGTAGTCGGCAAGGGGATTGGGCGGACGAAGAAGGCCGCCGAACAGGAAGCGGCGCGGATCGCGCTCGGGCCCGCGAGCGAGGACGACTGAGATGCATCTGAAGTCGATCAGCCTCAAGGGGTTCAAGTCGTTCCCCGAGCGGACGGTGCTCGAATTCGCTCCCGGCGTTTCTGTCGTCGTTGGCCCGAACGGCTCGGGCAAATCGAACATCACCGACGCCGTCCTCTGGGCAATGGGCGAGCAGTCTCCGCTCGCGGTGCGCGGTCAGAAGATGCAGGACGTGATCTTTGGTGGCGGCCACGGCGTCAAGGCGCGCTCCTCGGCCGAGGTTGAGCTGATCATCGACAACTCTGATGGCGCGATCGAGATGCCGATGGGAGAGATCTCGATCCTCCGCCGTCTCGACCGCAACGGTGAAGGCGAATACCGCCTGAACGGAGCCCGCTGCCGGCTCGTTGACGTGCTTGAAGTGCTTTCCGATACGGGACTAGGCAAGGAGATGCACTCGGTCGTTTCACAGGGCCGCGTTGAGTCGATCGTCACCTCGAAGCCGCGCGATCGTCGGCTGCTGATCGAAGAGGCGGCCGGGCTCGGGAAACACCGCAAGCGCCGCCGCCGCGCGCAGATCAAGCTCGACCGCGCGCAGGAGAACCTTGATCGGTGCCTCGACATCGAGCGCGAAGCGCGCTCGCAGCTGCGGCCACTCAAGCGGCAGGCCGAGGCGGCCGAGCTGCTGGCGCGCGTCGAGCGGCAGACGACAGAGGCATCTTGGGAGCTGGTTCGCGACGCCTCGCGCTTGGGCCGCAGTTCGCTCGAGAGCTCTGAGAAGGCGGCGACCGAGGCTCGCCAGGTACGTGACGGCCTTCAACAGAAACTCGGCCAGGTTGACCTGCGCAGAGAGCAGGCCGAGAAGCAGCTCGCGGAGCGGAGCGAGCGGCGCGAAGCGATCGCCCGCAGAGGCGAACTTGCACGCAGTGCCGCCGGCAAGATCGAGATGCGGATCGAAAGGGCGCGCGAGAACGCGCTGGCGCTAGCCGATCGCTTAGAGCAGCGCGACTTCCAGCTCGAGCGTCTAAGGCCTCAGGTTGCCGCCGACTCGCCAGACCTCAGCGGCAGCGAGCGGATAGCGGCGTTGGAAGCCAATCTGGCGAAGCTTGACCTTGAACGTGCCGCTGAGCTTGACGCCGAGCTCGCAGCGCTGCTGATCGAGCGCGACGAAGCCGTCACCGAGAGCGAGGCTGCCACCGCAGCCGCAGCGAAGCTGATCGCGCAGCGGCAGGCCGCTGAGGCCGCGGCAACGGGAACGCGCGCGCAGCTGCGCGAGCTCGAACAGGCAAGCGAGCAGGCTGGTCGCGAACTCTCGCGGCTCCAGGCAGAGCTCGGCCGGCTCGATGACTTCCTCCGCGAACACGCCGACGCGCCTGAAGGGAAACCGTCCCTGGCCGGCAGCCTCGAGGTCGAAGCCGGCTACGAGACGGCGGTGGCTGCGGTGCTTGGGGTTCGCCTGCGCGCCGCGATCGTCGACGACCTCGCCAGCGGTCAGCAGCTCCTCGCGCGGCTCGGCGCCGATGGAGGCTCAGCACTCGTCGCGGCCGCGGGTCGGCCAGCGCAGGGCGCAGACGCAGCGCCGGCCGGCGCCCGCGCTTTGGCGGATTGCGTCAGCGGCGGCGCCAACGCAGAGCTTGGGCGCAGGCTTCTGGCAGGGGTTTGGTTGGTCGAATCGTTCGAACCATTGCCGGGTGACTTTGCGGCGATCGCGGTAACGCGTGAAGGGCGCGTCTGGAACGGCGCCACCGGAGAGCTGCGCCAGAGCGCTCACGGCAGCGGCGAGCAGCTCTTGGCTGAGCGCCAGCGCCGCGAGGAACTCGCTGCGCAGGTTGCCAGCGCCGCCGACTGCGCGAACGCAACGACGGCGGCCTCGACCGATGCAGCGCAGGCCTGCACGGTGGCAGAGCAGGCCCTTGCAAACGCCGACGACGACGCTCGCGCAGGTGAGCGCGAAGCCGCCCAAGCAGCCGAGGGCGCTCGCCGCGCCGAGTGGATCATCGACCAGCGCCGCCAGGCCCCTGAGCAGGGCGCCGGGGCGGTTGCGCGGGCGCAGCTCGAGGGCGAGCTCGCCGCCGAGCGCAGGGTCGCTGAGCAGGCGGCAGAGGCGCGCGACCAGCGCAGGCAGGCGGTCGCCAGCTTGGAACGGGCGATCGCTTACGAAGTTGGTCTCGTCCCCGCCTACAACGCTTTCGAGCAGTCGCTCGCTAGCGCCCAGGCAGCCGTCGCCGAGCGGGTCGTGCTCTTTGAAGCCGAGCTTGAGGCCGACCGCCTAGGCAACGCCGGCGTGAGCGATGATCTGCGCGCCTTCGCTCAATCCGGCGCCGAGCTCCAGAGCGCGCTCCGCGAGGCCGGTGAGGCGGTCACGGCGGCAGAGGTGACCGCTCAGCAGGCCCGCGATCAGCACGCTGAAACCGAGGCAGAGCTGGTGCGCCTTGCGGGGCTGCTTGGGCTCGAGGCAGAACCTTCGGAAGAGCCGCTTGATCAGGAGGCGGTCACAGCGCTTGAGGAACGGATCGTGCGGCTGGAGCGCCGTCGCGAACAGATCGGGCCGGTCAACCCGCTCGCCAAAGCGCAGTATGAGGAGGCGCTCGAGCACGTCGAGACGCTTGAGCATCAACGGACCGATCTAGAGACTGCGATGCGCGAGCTGCGGACACTGATTCGCGACACCGACCGCCAGATCCGCGAGAGCTTTGAAGAGACCTTCGAGGCGGCGGCGAAGAATTTCGAGGAGCTGGCAGCCCACTGCTTCCCCGGTGGCCGCGGCCGCCTGCGACTTGTGCGCGAAGAGCAGGCCCCCAAGGCCGTGCTCGGTGGCGGCGAAGGCGAGGAGGAGGCAGCACGGCTTGAGGCGGCTGAGGATCAGGCCAACGCCGAGGCCGAGCGCGAAACCGGTGAGCCGGAGGATGATCTTGGCGTCGAGATCGAAATCACCCCGGCCGGGAAGTCGATGAAGCGCTTGACGCTTCTCTCCGGCGGCGAGAAGTCAATGACCGCGATCGCCTTCCTCTTCTCCGTCTTCCTCGCGAAGCCCTGCCCGTTTTACATCCTTGATGAGGTCGAGGCGGCCCTCGATGACCTGAACATTGGGCGCTTCCTCGAGCTGCTTCGGCTCTACCGTGACCGCGCTCAGTTCATCGTCGTCACGCACCAGCAGCGGACGATGGAGGCCGCCGACTCGCTCTATGGAGTTTCGATGGGCGGGGACGGCGTTTCAAAGGTGATCAGTCGCAAGCTGCCGGCCGAGGTCGATGGCGATGGCAGCGTCGTGCAGGCAGCCTGACCCGCGCTAGCCGGCCACTTCCCCCAGGCCCAAGCCGGTAGGCTCTAGGAGATGTCGACTCCCGTGATCTGGCTTCTGGTAGCTGCCGCCTTGGCTCTCGCCGAGATCGTCACCGAGAGTCTCTTCTTGGCTCCACTTGTAGCCGCCGCGGTCGTGATGGCGGCCGGCGCGCTGATCGGTGCCCCGTTCGGTCTGGTCGTCGTAGTCGCGATCGCCGGCGCGGCGATCACGCTGCTGATGCTGCGGCCACTGATGCGCCGAGAGCGCCTCGACTTTGCCGTCGGTGGGGCCGAACATGACTTTGTAATCGGGCAGCGCGGAGTCGTCGAAGAGCGCGTAGTCAACGGTGAGGCGACCGGTGTGATTGAGATCGACGGTGAAGCATGGACCGCACGCGCCAACGATGACGAGCGGACCTTCGCCCCCGGCGAGGCGGTTGAGGTCGTCGCCGTGCGCGGCGCAATAGCGGTTGTAGATCGGCCGCGAGCGGGCGCGAACGATGGCGTGCGCGCCTAAGCTGAGGCGCCCCGCTACCCTCTAGCGCTGACGTTCTGTGAACTTCGAGAGGAACCTGTGGCCGTACGACTAAGGCTCACGCGAGTGGGCGGCAAGAAAAATCCGATCTGGCGAGTTGTTGTAGCCGACCAGCGCTCACCGCGCGACGGCCGCTTCATCGAGGTCGTCGGGCAGTACAACGCCCAGACCAACCCCTCAACTGTCACGCTCGACGAGGATCGGATCAAGCTCTGGCTTGATAAGGGCGCGCAGCCGACCGCTCAGGTTCGCAAGCTGCTGCACACGCAGGGCATTCCCGTCTAAGCTGAGCCGATGCGCGAACTACTCGAGTTTCTGGCCCGCTCGTTGGTTGACGACCCTGCCGCGGTAGTCGTAGAACAGTTTGACGACGACGACGGGACGGTCGTGCTCGAGCTGGTGGTCGGGGAAGACGATTACGGCAAGGTGATTGGGCGTGGTGGTCGCACCGCCAACGCGCTGCGCACAGTGCTCAAGGCTGCCGCCGTGCGCGAAGAACGCCGCGTCATCGTCGACATCGTCGACTGACGTGGCCGCCGAGGCAGAGCGCTGGTTGCAGGCCGGCAGAATCGGCCGCCCGCACGGGCTCGATGGAAGTTTCTACGTAACGCGCGCTCGGGCCGTCCTGCTGGAGGTTGGTGTAGGGGTTCGCGTCCAAGAGGACGAGTTCACGATCGAACGGCGCGCCGGCACCGATCAGAAGCCGATCCTGCGCCTGACGGGCGTCGCTACCCCAGAGGCGGTCGATCAGATCCGTGGACAGGCGATCTTCTGCCTGCTCGCCGATGCTCCGTCGCTCGGCGAGCGCGAGTGGTGGGCGGAGGAGCTTGAGGGTTGCAGCGTGACCGATGGCGCTACGACGGTCGGCGAGGTCTCCAAACTTCTCGTGCTTCCGTCCTGCGAAGTGCTTGAGGTGAAGCGCCCCGACGGAAGCGAGCTGCTGGTTCCAATGGTTAGCGACGCGATTCGCTCCGTAAACGTCGATCAACGCAAGATCGACGTCAACCTTGCATTCGTCGGCGGTGGTTAGCCGATGCAGCTCGACGTCGTGACGCTCTTCCCGCAATGGTTCGAATGGTTCGCTGAGCAGCGCCATGTTTCCAACGCGCTCGCGAGCGGCAGCGAACTAAGGGCGCTCGATCTGCGCGAGCACACGCCGCTCAGTGGCGGCCAGGTCGATGACACGCCATTCGGCGGTGGTGCTGGCATGGTGCTGCGCGTCGACGTGATGGAGGCTGCGCTGCGCGGGTTCTACGGCGTCGATCCGGTCGAGCTGCCGCGCCAGCGCCGTGTGATCGCGCTTACGCCCGGTGGCCGCGTGCTTGACGAGCAGCTCGTCAACGAGCTGGCGGCCGAGCCCGCCGTGACGCTGCTCTGCGGCCGCTATGAAGGGTTCGACGAGAGAATCGTTCAGCACTTCTGCAGCGACGCTGTTTCGATCGGGCGTTACGTGATCGCCGGCGGTGAGCTCGCCGCGATGGTCGTCTGCGACGCGATCTTGCGCAAACAGCCCGGCGCGCTAGGCGACGCCGACTCAGCGGTCGAAGAATCGTTCAGCGCGGCGCTCGAGGGCGACCCGGAATATCCGCACTACACAAGGCCTGCCGAGTTCCGAGATTGGGGCGTTCCTGACGTGCTGCTCTCGGGCCACCACGAGGAGATTCGGCAGTGGCGACGCGCGAGAAGTCGGGAGCGTGGGGCAGCTTCTGGCGACGCTCCGCTATCCTGATCTATCTCGCTCCGGTCGCGACGCTGATGCGCTCGCTGGAAATACGGCCGAACCTTCGCGAGCGCCCTCAATATGAGCACAGTAATCGAAAATCTTGAACGCGCACAATTGCGCCGCGTGCCCGATTTCGCCCCTGGCGACCGGGTCAAAGTCCACTTCCAAGTGATCGAGGGCGAGCGGCGTCGTACACAGGTCTTCGAAGGCGTCGTGATTGCCCGCCAAGGAAGTGGCGCGCGCGAAACGTTCACCGTCCGCAAGCAGTCTTTTGGCGTCGGCGTGGAGCGAACCTTCCCCGTGCACTCGCCGAAGATCGAGAAGATCGACGTGGCCGCACGTGGCGACGTTCGCCGCGCCAAGCTTTACTACCTGCGCGATCGCGTCGGCAAGGGTGCCCGCGTTCGCGAGCGCGACTACTACGGCCCCGAGGATGAGGTCGCTCCCGGGCTCGTTCACGAGCCTCTCGTCGCCGACGCCCCCGAGGGCGAAGCGCCGCTCGATGGCGAGGGAGTCGAGCAGGACGTCGCTGAGGTAGCCGCAGTTGAAGGCGACGGAGCGGACGAGGTTGCCGCTGAGGAGTCAGTCGAAGTCGCGGCCGACGAGCAGCCTGAGGCCGAAGCGCCGGCAGATCAGCAGCCCGAAGCCGCGGCGGAAGCCAACGCGCCGGCCGACGAGCAGCCAGAGCCTGAAGCTGAAGCGCCGGTCGACGAGCAGCCTGAGGCCGACAGCAGTGACGCGGCGCCCGCAGCCGAGGGGGATTCAGAGCAGCCGGCCGACGGCAGCGACGAACCTTCCGGCGACGAAGCGTGACCGCGGCGGCGCAGAAGAAGTCGACCGGGAGCTCGATCCTCGAGCTGATCGTGATCGTCGCGGTAGCGCTTGGCTTGGCGCTGCTGATTCAAGCCTTTGTCGTCAAGCCGTACCGAATTCCCAGCGAGTCGATGGTTCCAACTCTCCAAGTTGGGCAGCGCGTTCTGGTGAACCGCCTGACTACGCGCTTTGGCGATCCATCGGTTGGCGACATCACCGTCTTCCGGCCGCCGGCTGGCTCAGAGCAGATGCCTCTCGATCAATGCGGTGAGCGACCAGAGCAAGGCGCGGCCTGCAACAAGCCAACACCCCAGCGTTCGAACGTCAACTTCATCAAGCGGATCGTCGCCGGGCCTGGCGACACGGTTTCGATAATCCGCGGGCGCGTGATCCTCAATGGCAAGCCGACGAACGAACCGTTCATCAGCGACACCTGTGCCGATGACAACGGCGCGGCCTGCACGCTGCCGAAGACAATCAAGATTCCGCCCGGACACTGGTTCATGATGGGTGACAACCGTGGCGAGTCCGACGACAGCAGGTTCTGGGGACCCGTCCCAACCGAGTGGATCATCGGTCCAGCGTTCGCTACCTACTGGCCGCCAGACCGAATCAACATCTTCTAAACCTGCCGGCTCGAAGCGGTCAAAGCGGAAGGGCTCGGGGGGTCGGTCAAGCGGCGCCCGTTTGATCGCGCACGATCGGGCTGTTGGCGTTCGCTGGGTTGCCGGCGCCGACGAGGCAGGGCGGGGTTGCCTTGCTGGGCCGCTCGTTGCTGCTGCTGTTCTGCTCGATCTAGAGTCGATTGGGGTTGCTGAGGTTCGCGCACTTGGCGCGCTGAACGATTCCAAACAGCACGACCACGCGGCGCGGGAAGCGTTGCTCCCTGTCGTGATGGAGACCGCAAGGCGCGTCGTCGTCGTCTCGCGCAGCGCGCGTGGAATCGATCAGAGGGGGCTGCACAAGACCAATCTGGCAGCGCTTCGCGAATCGCTGATCCGCGTTGCGCGCCCCGGCTGCGTCTGCCTGATCGATGGGTTTGAGGTGCCGCCCTTCGAGCACCAGCAGCGCGCGGTCGTCGGAGGAGACGGACTAAGCGCTGCGATCGCCGCAGCGTCGATCGTCGCCAAGGTGACGCGCGACCGAATGATGGTGAGGGCGGGGGAGCAGCTGCCGCAGTGGGGCTTCGGCGCCCATTTTGGCTACTCCACCGCGGCCCATCGCGAGGCGATCATCGAGCACGGCGTCTCTCCGCTCCACCGCATGTCGTTCCAGTCGAGCGCGTACCAGCAGCTGGCGCTCTAGCGCTCAGAAGGCGTTCTCGATCTGATCGAGCCGAAGTAGGCGACCTTGGCAGTCGAGCAGGATGCCGATCGCATCGAAGCGCAGCTCCTGCGGTCGTGGCGACTGCGGCTGCTCGCTGAGGAAGGCGCTTGCAAGGCGACGGACCTGTCGCCGTTTACGTTCGCCGAGCGAATCCCACGGCGCCGAGCTGCGCAGCGACCGGCGCGTTTTGACCTCAACGAAGACCAGCGTTGCGCCAAGGCGCACGATCAGGTCGATTTCGCCGAAGCGGGTTCGGTGGTTGCGCGCGACGAGCTCGTAGCCGAGCCGCTGAAGGTGTTCCAGCGCGAGCCGTTCACCGGCGCGGCCTAGGACGTGGCGGGGATCAGGGGTTGCGGAGCGGATTGGGCGGAGACTACGGGCGAAATTACGCCCGCTCTACGCGTAGCCGGTAACGGATTAGCGGCGGCTCCGTTGCCTGTGGCCGCGCCGGCGGAAACCCGTTTTGGAGGCGTAACAGAGCGATCGGCACGGCGGTCAATTGGTTCCGTAGCGTCGGCGCCAATGATCACCGAGGTGATGACATTCGCGATCGACGGGCTTGAGCCACATCCTGTGCGGGTTGAAGCCGACCTTCGTCGTGGCCTACCGAGCTTCACGATCGTCGGGCTTGCCGACCGCGCCGTCGCCGAGGCCCGTGAGCGCGTCCGTGCGGCGCTCGTTAACTGCGGCTTCGAGTTCCCGATGCGGCGCCTCACAGTCAACCTCGCCCCAGCGCACCTGCGCAAGGCTGGGCCCGGGTTCGATCTTGCGATCGCCTGCGCGATCCTCGCTGCCAGCGGCCAAATCAACAGCGACGGGCTGGCCAAGACCGCGCTCTTTGGCGAGCTATCGCTTGGCGGTGAGCTGCGTCCATGCCGCGGCGTCCTCGCGGTTGCCGAAGCAGCGCGACAGGCGGGCCTGGAGGCGCTCGTGGTCCCCGTCGGATCGGCCGCCGAGGCGCGGCTCGTCGATTCAATCTGCGTTCGAGCGCTGGCGGTGTTGAGCGATCTTGCCGCGGTGCTCGCCGGTCAATCTGATTCGCCTGAGCAGGAGCCGCGGCCGCGTGGGCCGGCAGCGCCGGCTTTCGTCCCTGATCTGGCCGACGTGCGCGGCCATCGCGCCGCTATCGACGCAGTCACAGTCGCCGCGGCGGGCGGTCACAACCTGCTGCTCAGCGGCCCGCCGGGAACCGGCAAGACGATGATCGCGCGACGCCTTCCTGGAGTGCTGCCGCCGCTCAGTCGGAGCGAGGCTCTTGAGGTCACGCGGATCAGAAGTATCACCGGCCTTGGCGGCGATGGCACGCTCGCCGAGCAACGCCCATTCCGTGCTCCGCACCACACGATCTCGGCCGCTGGACTGGTTGGCGGCGGCGCCGTTCCGGTTCCAGGGGAGGCGACGTTAGCGCACCGCGGAGTGCTCTTCCTCGACGAGCTATCGGAGTTTGACCGCCGCGCGCTGGAGGCTCTCAGGCAGCCGCTCGAAGATGGCGAGGTGACGATCGTCCGAGGGCAGAAGGTGGCGCGCTTCCCGACGCGCTTCGCGCTCGTTGCAGCGACCAACCCGTGCCTCTGCGGCCGCGGCGGAAAGGGCTGCCGCTGCAGTGAACCGGAGCTCGCCCGCCACCGGCAACGGCTCTCAGGCCCGCTGCTCGATCGGATCGACCTAGTCGTCGGCGTTGAACGGCCCTCCTCTGCGGCGCTGGAGGCCGAGCCATTGACCACCAGTAAGGAGGTCGCTGAGCGCGTCGCGGCGGCGCGGGCGATGCAGTTGGCGCGCTCGGGCTGCGCCAACGCGCAGCTCGCAGCGCGCGACATGATCGCGGCGGTCGAATGCGGCGCAGCGGCAGCGAAGGCGCTTGCGCGCGCCTATGACAGCGGCGGCTTAAGCGCTCGTGGCCGCGACCGTGCGCTGCGCGTGGCGCGGACGATCGCCGACCTTGACGCTGAGCGCGAGATCGGTATCGAAGCGTTAGCTCGGGCGCTCGGCTATCGCCACGAGGGCGAACGGCTCGGCTCGCGATGAACGAAGCTTGCGATCGGTGCACGCGCCGCAGCTGGCTCGTTGGGCGGCTCTCTGCCCACCTTGATCAGATCCGCGGTAATCGGCCGGCAGTTCGCGGCGTACTCGCGCTCAGCGACCGCAAGCTGATCGCCGCGTTGGCCGGCCGTGACAAGGCGGTAATTACGTCCGAATGGTCGCGTCTGGACGCTGCCGCCACGCGGCGGCAGTGGCGGGCCGCGTCGACGCTGGCGATCTGCCGCCATAGCGCCAGTTTCCCCCGCTCGCTGGCCGAGCTCCCCGACCCGCCCGCGGTCGTCCATATCTATGGCGAGCTCGAGCGCTTCGAACAGTTGGCCTCGCAATGCCCGGGCGTCGCCTTGGTCGGCGCGCGGCGGGCCTCTGCCGATGGCCTCGAACTGGCCCGTGAGCTGGGTCGCACACTCTCGCTCTGTGGCGTCAGCGTGATCAGTGGCATGGCGCTTGGCGTCGACAGCGCCGCCCACGAAGGCGCGCTGGCAGCCGACGGGCGCACGATCGCGGTGCTCGCCTGCGGGCCCGAACGCGCCTATCCGGCGCGGCGCAAAGGGCTCCACAGCGAGTTGGCGCAGCGATCGGTCGTGATCTCCGAACTGCCTCCCGGCATCGCGCCATTTCGCTGGGCATTTCCGGCCCGCAACCGAATCATCGCGGCGCTCGCGCAGATCGTCGTCGTCGTCGAAGCGGCCGAGCGATCGGGCTCACTGATCACCGCTGAGATTGCCGCCGATCTCGGCCGCGCCGTCGGCGCCGTCCCCGGTCACCCCGGCTCCTGGCACAGCGGTGGTACCAACGCGCTGCTGCGCGACGGCGCACATCTGATCCGCGATGCGCGGGACATTCTCGACGACGCGTTTGGAGTCGCTTCCGCTGCTGAGGCTGGGCTCGCGCGGGAACCATTGCCACTACCACTCTCATTGAGCGATGATCAGCGCGCCGTCATTGCGGCGGTCGAAGCCGGCTTCACGACAGCAGCGAGCGTTGCCGAATACTGCGGCGGCGCAGCCGAGGTAGTTGGCCCGCTGACCGAGTTGGAGCTGCTCGGCGTGCTCGAACGCCGCCGCGACGGAAGCTACTTGCGGCGCTGAGCAAGCCTTGCCCGCTGAGCGGCTGCGCGCCCGCGACTGAGAGAGGCTGGCATAATCGCTGCCAGCCACGATCCAATCAACGGAGCTGCTCTGAGATGACCGACACAGTGACCTTCAACATGAAGCACCGCAGCGCAGCCCTTACCGAGGGTCCGGAGCGGGCGGCTGCGCGCGCCTACCTGAAGGGAATCGGCTACGACGACGAAGCGCTCTCAAAGCCGATCATCGGTGTCGCATCGACGTGGATCGAGACGATGCCCTGCAACTTCCACCTGCGCGCACTCGCTGCGAAGGTCAAGGAGGGGATTCGCGCCGCCGGTGGCACGCCGATGGAGCTGAACACGATCGCAATCTCCGACGGCATCACGATGGGAACGCCCGGGATGAAAACCTCGCTCGTCTCACGCGAGATCATCGCTGACTCGATCGAGCTCGTCGGTCGCGGCCACCTCTTTGACGGCGTCGTCGCGCTCTCCGGCTGCGACAAGACGATCCCCGGCACGGTGATGGCGATCGCGCGACTCAACGTGCCATCGGTGATGCTCTATGGCGGCTCGATTCCACCCGGCCGCTTCCAAGGCCACGACGTAACGATTCAAGACGTCTTCGAGGCGGTTGGGGCACACTCGGCCGGCAAGATGAGCGATCAGGAGCTGCACGAGCTTGAAGGCGTCGCCAGCCCTGGCGCCGGCGCCTGCGGCGGCCAGTTCACGGCCAACACGATGGCGATGGCTTACGAGATCATGGGCATCTCGCCGATGGGGTCGGCGATGGTCCCAGCTCAGGATGCGACTAAGGCTGACGTCGCCTTTTCAATCGGTGAACTAGCGATGGACGTGCTCCGCCGCGGCGTAATGCCGAGCGAGATCATCACGCGCAAGTCGATTGAGAACGCGATCGCCGGCGTCGCCGCCAGCGGCGGCTCAACCAACGCTGTGCTGCACCTGTTGGCGCTTGCCCGCGAGGCCAAGGTCGAACTCGACATTGATGACTTCGACCGGATTAGCGAAGCAACGCCGCTGCTCTGTGACCTCAAGCCAGGCGGCAAGTACGTCGCCGTCGACCTATACGCGGCCGGCGGCGTCCCGCTCGTCGCAAACCGACTGCTAGAGGCAGGGCTGCTGCACGAAGACGCTCCCACCGTCACAGGCCTTTCAATCGGCGAGGAGGCTGCCAGGGCGACTGAGACTGAGGGCCAGTTGGTCGTCCGTCCATTGAGCGATCCAGTCAAGGCCTCCGGCGGGCTCGCGATTCTGCG
>CAJBXY010000225.1 GCA_903959665.1 uncultured Solirubrobacterales bacterium
CGACGACCGAGCGCATCCTCTTCTACACCGGCCGTACCTACAAGATCGGTGAGGTCCATGAGGGCGCAGCAACGATGGACTGGATGGAGCAGGAGCAGGAGCGCGGCATCACGATCACATCTGCCGCCACGACCTGTACGTGGGACGACCACCGCATCAACATCATCGACACTCCCGGCCACGTCGACTTCACGGTCGAGGTCGAGCGTTCACTGCGCGTGCTCGACGGCGCGATCGCGCTCTTCGATTCGGTTGCCGGCGTTGAGCCGCAGTCCGAGACGGTCTGGCGCCAGGCCGACAAGTACACCGTTCCGCGGATCGCTTACATCAACAAAATGGACCGCACCGGCGCCGATTTTGATCAAGGCGTGCAGACGATGATCGATCGCCTCGGAGCCAACCCGGTTCCGATTCAGCTTCCGATCGGCGCCGAAGGCGACTTTGCAGGGATCATCGACCTCGTAACGATGAAGGCGATCACTTACGCCGACGAGATGGGCTCCGATCAGCTGACCGGCGACATTCCGGAAGCGATGCAGGCCGAAGCTCAGGCCGCTCGCGATCACCTTCTCGAAGAGGCTTCAAACCATGACGACGAGCTCGTTGAGCTGATCCTCGATGAAGCTGAGGTTCCGGTCGACGTGCTCAAGCGCGCAATCCGCGCCGCCACGCTGGGAATCCACTTCACTCCGGTTCTCTGCGGCTCATCGTTCAAGAACAAGGGTGTCCAGCCGCTGCTCGACGCCGTGATCGATTACCTCCCGTCGCCGCTCGACGTTCCGCCGGTTGAGGGCGTCGATCCAAAGAGCGACGAGGTCGTTATCCGCAACGCCGACGACTCCGAGCCGTTTGCTGCCCTGGCCTTCAAGATCATGGCCGACCCGTTCGTCGGCAAGCTGACCTTCTTCCGCGTCTACTCCGGCACGCTTGAGGCGGGTGGCCGCGTGCTCAACGTCGGCTCCGGCAAGACCGAGCGCGTTGGGCGAATCCTGATGATGCACGCCAACGATCGCGAAGAGCTGGAGAAGGTTTACGCCGGCGACATCGCAGCGGGCGTTGGCATCAAGCAGATCGTCACCGGTGACACGCTCTGCGCGCCGGACAAGCCGGTCAAGCTTGAGACGATCGTCTTCCCTGAGCCGGTAATCAAGGTCGCCGTTGAGCCGAAGACGAAGTCCGACCAAGAGAAGATGTCGGTCGCTCTCGGCCGCCTCGCCGAAGAGGACCCAACCTTCCAAGTCCAGACCAACGAGGAGACCGGCCAGACCGAGATCTCTGGAATGGGCGAGCTTCACCTCGAGGTTCTCGTTGACCGCATGCGCCGCGAGTTCAACGTTGAGGCCAACGTCGGCAAGCCGCAGGTCTCCTACCGCGAGACGGTGCGCGGCACGGCCGAGAAGATCGAAGGCAAGTTCATCCGCCAGACCGGTGGCTCCGGCCAGTACGGCGTTGTCTACATCAACATGGAGCCTGCTCCAGGCGTTGGCTTCGAGTTTGTCAGTGCGATCAAGGGCGGCTCGGTCCCGTCAGAGTTCATCGGCGCAGTCGAAAAGGGCTGCGAAGAGGCGATGGACAATGGCGTTAAGGCCGGCTACCCAATGGTTGACATCCGCGTCACCTTGACCGACGGCAAGTACCACGACACAGACTCTTCAGAGATCGCCTTCAAGGTTGCCGGCTCGATCGCCTTCAAAGAGGCAGCTCGCCGCGCCAAGCCGGTGCTGCTGGAGCCAATCTTCAAGGTTGAAGTAGTGACGCCTGAGGAGTTCATGGGCGACGTGATCGGTGACCTCAACCGCCGCCGTGGCCGCGTTGAGGGAATGGAGCCACGCGGCAACGCGCAGGTCGTTGACGCCTTCGCGCCGCTCTCCGAGATGTTCGGTTACGCAACCGATTTGCGCTCTGCAACCCAGGGCCGCGCTACTTATACGATGCAGTTTGAACGTTACGAAGAGGTTCCCCCGAACATCGCCGAGAAGATCGTCGAGAACAGGACGGGCGAGGTAGTCGCTGCGTAAACGCGTTAGCGGCCGTATTTAGGTAGATTTCCCTGGTCGTCCGGAAACGGTCATCAGGGCCTATTCGACAGACAGACAGGAGCAAAAGCGGTGTCTAAGGAGAAGTTCGAACGCGACAAACCCCACGTGAACGTCGGAACCATTGGTCACATCGACCATGGCAAGACCACGTTGACCGCAGCCATCACCACGGTGCTGGCTGAAAAGTCCGGCGGAGAAGCCAAGAGCTTCACGGAGATCGACAACGCCCCTGAGGAGAAGGAACGCGGCATTACGATCGCGACCTCACACGTTGAATACGAGACCGAGAACCGCCACTACGCCCACGTTGACTGTCCGGGCCACGCCGATTATGTGAAGAACATGATCACCGGCGCGGCGCAGATGGACGGGGCAATCCTCGTTGTGTCGGCAGCCGATGGCCCGATGCCCCAGACTCGTGAGCACATTCTGCTCGCTCGTCAGGTTGGCGTCCCTTACATCGTTGTCTTCCTCAACAAGGCCGACATGGTTGACGACGAGGAGCTTCTTGAGCTCGTCGAGGTCGAGGTTCGGGATCTGCTCAACGAGTACGACTTCCCGGGCGACGACGTGCCGTTCATCACCGGTTCGGCGCTGAAGGCGCTGGAAGGCGATGAGGCATACAAGGAGAAGATCATTGAGCTGGCCGCTGCGCTCGACGATTACATCCCTCAGCCTGTCCGTGAGCTTGACAAGCCATTCCTGATGCCGGTCGAGGACGTCTTCTCGATCACCGGCCGTGGAACCGTGGCTACCGGCCGTATTGAGCAGGGCGTCGTCAAGACCGGCGATGAGGTTGAGATCGTCGGCATCACCGACACGACCAAGACCGTCATCACCGGTGTTGAGATGTTCCGTAAGTTGCTCGACGACGGCCAGGCCGGCGACAACGTTGGCTGCCTGCTGCGTGGTACCGACCGCGAGGAGATTCAGCGCGGCCAGGTTCTCTGCAAGCCGGGCTCAATCACCCCGCACACCAAGTTCAAGGCTGAGGTCTACGTGCTGAAGAAGGAAGAGGGTGGCCGTCACACTCCTTTCTTCACCGGTTACCGGCCACAGTTCTACTTCCGCACGACCGATGTGACCGGTTCAGCCCATCTGCCCGAAGGGGTCGAGATGGTCATGCCTGGTGACAACGTCACGATGGAAATTGATCTGATTCAGCCAATCGCGATGGACAAGGGCCTGCGCTTCGCTATTCGCGAAGGCGGCCGTACTGTCGGCTCAGGAGTTGTGACCGACATCATCGAGTAACACCGTGAACAGGGCGGCGCTCTGCAACAAGTGCAGGGCCCGCCCCGTCGCGTTTTTCATCAGATACGACCAAAGCAGCCTGTGGGGCGAAGCCCGCTCGTTTGAGCCTTCGCCCTTTTCGGCCGTTAGAAGCGCCAAATAATCCGCAGCACAAACAGAGGAAATAAGTACCAACCAAAATGGCAGTAGCAACGCAAAATAAGATTCGGATCCGGCTCAAGGCCTACGACCACTCGGCAATCGAGACGGCGGCCAAAGAGATCGTTGAAACGGCCACGCGCACCGGCGCGTCGGTTACCGGGCCGGTTCCACTGCCGACCGAAAAGAACGTCTACTGCGTGATCCGCTCGCCGTTCAAGGACAAGGACTCGCGCGAGCACTTCGAGATCCGCACGCACAAGCGGCTGATTGACATCCATCAGCCGACACCCAAGACCGTTGACTCGCTTCAGCGCCTCGATCAGCTGCCAGCCGGCGTTGACATCGAGATTCGGCTCGCAGGTTAGGTATCTCGATGGCCGCGATTCTCGCCAAGAAGCTCGGTATGACCCAACTCTTCATGGATGATGGCCGCGTTGAGCGCGTCACCGTGCTCGAGGCCGGTCCGTGCCCAGTGACGGCGGTTCGCAGCAGCGACGACGACGGCTACGACGCCGTCCAGCTGGCATTCGGTGAGACGAAGGAGAAGCACCTCAGCAAGCCTGAGCTCGGCCACCTGAAGGCCGCCAAGGTCGGCGCTTACAAGCATCTTGTTGAGTTCCGCGACGAGCGCGGCGAGCTGAGCGTTGGCGACACCGTTACCGCCGACGCCTTCGAGGCCGGCGACAAGGTCAAGGTTGCCGGCGTTTCGAAGGGCAAGGGCTTTCAGGGAACGATCAAGCGCCACAACTTCAGCCGCGGCCCTTCATCGCACGGCTCGCACAACGTCCGTGCCCCAGGTTCGATCGGCGCTTCGGCTTGGCCGGCTCGCGTCTTCAAGGGAATCCGCGGCCCCGGCCAGATGGGCAACAAGCGCGCGACTCAGCGCGGCCTGACGATCGTTCGCGTTGACGCCGCCGACAACCTAATCCTTCTGCGCGGCGCCGTTCCCGGCGCCACCGGTGCCTTGGTGGAGGTGCGTAGCGATGGCTGATGCTCCGATCCTCGGCGCGACAACGAAGCTCAAGCTCGACGATGCAATCTTCGGCGAAGGGCTGAACAAATCTTTGATTCACGAATCGGTACGCGCTGAGCTGAACGCTCGCCGCCGCGGCACTGCTGCGACGAAGACTCGCGGCCTCGTATCCGGTGGCGGCGCCAAGCCTTGGCGCCAGAAGGGAACCGGCCGCGCCCGCGCCGGCTCATCGCGCTCGCCAATCTGGACCGGCGGTGGCGTTACCTTCGGCCCGCAGCCGCGCTCCTACACCTTCAAGGTCAACCGCAAGGAACGCCGCGCCGCTCTGCGCAGCGCGCTCTCGCTGCACGCTGACCGTGGTTCGCTTGCCGGCGTTGATCCTGCCGCCTTCTCTACGCCTTCGACTAAGCAGGCCGCGAAGATGCTGAAGGACTGGGGTTCGGACAGCTCGGTTCTCGTCGTCGTGGGCGCCGATGAGGCCAACATTGCTCTCTCTTTCCGCAACATCGATCGCGTCAACGTGCTGGCAGCTTCGGAGGCCGGCGTTGCCGACATCGTCAACGCTGCACGGCTGATCGTCAGCCAAGTTGGGCTTGACGAGCTGAGCGGTCGTCTGTCAGCCGAGCGCACGGGGGAGGCTGCCTGAGATGGACCACACACAGGTAATCATCCGCCCGGTCGTCAGTGAGAAGAGCTACGTGCTCGCTTCCAACGGCCGTTACACCTTCCGCGTCCACCCCGACGCTCACAAGACTCAGATCCGCGAAGCGGTTGAGGCGCTCTTCGACGTTCATGTTGAAGAGGTCCGCACGCTCTCGGTCAAGTCGAAGCCGAAGCGCCGCGGCTACACCTCAGGGCGCACTCGTCAGTGGAAGAAGGCGATGGTCCAGGTCCGCGCCGGCGAGCAGATCCCAATCTTCCAAGGCCTAGCTGAGGGTGTCGAGTAATGGCGATCCGCAAGCCAAAGCCAACCAGCCCTGGTCGTCGTTTCTCGACCTACGCCGACTTCGCCGAGATCACTCGCGATGAGCCGGAAAAAAGCCTCGTTGAGGGTCTGACGAAGAGCGGCGGTCGCAACGCCCGCGGGCGCAAAACCTCGCGCCATCGCGGCGGCGGCGCCAAGCGGCTCTACCGCAAGATCGACTTTAAGCGTCGCAAGGACGGAGTCCCGGCCAAGGTCGCCGCAATCGAGTACGACCCCAACCGCAGCGCCTACATCGCTTTGCTCCACTACCTCGACGGTGAGAAGGCCTACATCCTCGCTCCCAGCCGCCTGACGGTCGGCGTGACGGTTCAGTCCGGGCCCGGCGCCGAGATCGCCGTCGGCAACTGCCTCGCACTCGTCGACATGCCGCTCGGCACCGTCGTCCACAACGTTGAGCTTCAGCCCGGCCGCGGTGGCCAGATGGGTCGCTCTGCCGGCGCCTCGATTCAGCTAATGGCGAAGGAGAACGATCAGGCCACGCTCCGTCTTCCTTCCGGCGAGATGCGCCTCGTGCGCAGCGAATGCCGCGCAACGGTTGGCTCGATCGGCAACTCAGACCATCAGAACGTCAAGGTTGGCAAGGCCGGCCGCAAGCGCCACATGGGCGTACGCCCGCAGACGCGAGGCACGGCGATGAACCCGGTCGACCACCCGCACGGCGGCGGCGAGGGCTCAACGACCGCTGGCCGCCACCCGGTCACGCCATGGGGCGTTCCGACGCTCGGCTACCGCACACGTAAGAAGCACAAGGCTTCCGACAAGGACATCATCCGTGGCCGTCGCCGCGGGAAGGGCAATCGATGAGTCGCTCAAGTAAGAAGGGCCCGTTCGTTGAGGAGCGCCTAATGGGGCGGATCATCAAGATGAATGAAACCGGCGACAAGACGATGCTGAAGACCTGGTCGCGCACCTCGACGATCTTCCCTGAGATGGTTGGCCACACGATCGCCGTTCACGACGGCCGCAAGCACATCCCCGTCTTCGTCAACGAATCGATGGTTGGCCACAAGCTCGGCGAGTTCGCGCCGACGCGTACATATCGAGGCCACCTTGGCTCCGGGCAGGTGCGTTAGTTATGGCTGACGATCCGAAGAAGGACGAGGCAGAGGTGGAAGAGAAGCCGAAGCGCCGCCTGCGCCGCACGAAGGCCAAGGACGACGCGCCGAAGGCTGAAGCCGGCGCCGAAGAGACGACCGACGAGGCTGAGGTAGAGGCCGAGGTCGAGGTCGCTGAGGAGCCGAAGGCTGAAGAGAAGCCGAAGGCTGAGAAGAAGTCGAAGGCCAAGGCGAAGGAAGAGGTTGAAGAGAAGCCGAAGCGCGTAATCCCGGCTTACGACCCTGAGAATCCTCCAGTAATCAAGGCCCACGCCCGTTACGTGCGCACCTCGGCGCGCAAGGCCCGCCTTGTCTGCGATCACATCCGCGGCCACTCGGTCACTGAGGCACGGATGATCCTTGCCCACACGCCGCGCGACGTCGCCGGCGATTGGCAGAAGCTGCTCGAATCGGCCGTCGCCAACGCCGAGCACAACCTTGAACTTGATGGAGAAAACCTGCGCATCCTCTCGGTCCAGGCCGATGAGGGTCCGACGTTGAAGCGCTTCCGCCCGCGGGCGATGGGCCGCGCTTCAGCGATTCATAAGCGCACCAGCCACCTTTCAATCTCGCTGACGCCAAAGGAGTAACTGAGGACTTATGGGACAGAAGGTTCACCCCGAGTCGATGCGCGTCGGCTACATCCACGATTGGAAGTCGCACTGGTTCAGCGAACGCAACTTTGCTGAGTACTTGGCCGAAGACGTCTGGATTCGCACGCACATCGAAAACAAGCTGGCCCACGCCGGTATTTCGAAGATCACGATCCGCAAGGACGCCAACGAGGTCGAGGTCAACATCCACACCGCGCGCCCCGGCATCGTGATCGGCAAGTCGGGCGTCGAAGTTGATTCGCTGCGCCGCGACCTGCACCAGATCACAGGCAAGTCGGTCAAGGTCAACATTCTTGAGATCAAGCGCCCTGAGCTCGACGCTGCGCTCGTCGCCCAGTCGGTCGCCGAGCAGCTTCAAAACCGCGTCGCCTTCCGCCGCGCGATGAAGCGCGCGCTCACGAGCGCGATGCGCTCAGGCGCCAAGGGCTGCAAGATTCAGGTTGGCGGTCGCCTTGGCGGCGCTGAGATGGCCCGCTCTGAGAGCTACTCCGATGGCCGCGTGCCGCTGCACACGCTGCGCGCCGACATCGACTACGGCTTCGCCGAAGCACGCACAACTTTCGGCCGCATCGGCGTGAAGTGCTGGATCAACAAGGGCGAGATCATGCCTGAGGGATTCACCGGCGTTGATCTAACCGACCTTGAAGGCCCGGCGACCGCCGGCGGCGCTGGCGGCCGTGACGATCGCGGCGGCGACGGTGGCCGCGGGCGTGGCCGTGGGCCGCGCGGAGGAGGCGCCTGATGCTCGCTCCCAAGCGCGTCAAGCACCGCAAGGTGATGCGTGGTCGCAGCCGCGGCTACTCGCGCGCGCAGACCTCGGTTCAGTTCGGCGATTACGGCCTCAAGTCGCTTGAGCACGCTCAGCTGACGAACCGTCAGATTGAGGCCGCTCGTGTGGCGATGACGCGTGAGATCAAGCGCGGTGGCAAGGTCTGGATCAACGTCTTCCCCGACAAGCCTTTCACGAAGAAGCCCGCTGAGACTCGCATGGGTTCCGGTAAGGGCTCGCCCGAAGGCTGGGTTGCAGTCGTCAAGCCGGGCCGCGTGATGTTCGAGCTGGCCGGCGTCCCTGAGGATCTTGCCCGCAATGCGCTCCGCCTAGCCGCGCGCAAGCTGCCGATGCGCAGCAAGGTTGTAACGCGGGAGGACGACGTCTAATGGCCGCCACCGACCACCTTCGCGACTGCACCACCGATGAGCTTGAGGGCCGCGTTCGCGCAGCTCGTTTGACGGTTTTCGGACTCCGCTTTCAGCACGCCGGTGGCGAGCTCGAGAACACCGCGGGCCTGAAGAGCGCGAAGCGCGAACTTGCCCGTACCTTGACCGTCGCGCGTGAGCGTGGCATCGACCCAGAAAAGATCCGCTAGAGATGACTGACGAGACGACAGAGCCCGAAACACCGGAAGAAGAGACTCCCGCCGAGGAGGTCGTCGCCGAAGCTCCGGTCGAAGAGGCCGCTGCCGCTGAGGAAGCTCCCGCAGAAGAGGCCCCGGCTGAAGAGCCTGCCGCTGAGGAAGCTCCCGCAGAAGAGGCCCCGGCTGAAGAGCCTGCCGCTGCGGAAGCTCCCGCAGAAGAGGCTCCTGCCGCTGAGGAAGCGCCAGCCGACGAGTCTGCCGCTGACGACGTCGCGGCCGATGATGGCGCGGACGAGCCTGCTGCCGACGCCGGCGGCGATGAAGCTCCAGCCGAAACGCCCGCAGCCCCGGTCGGTCCGAAGGCGATCCGCAAGGCAAAGCGTTCCGCCCACAGCGGCGAAGTGAAGCCAGCCCGCACCGCTGAGGAGCGCCAAGCCGAGCGCGTCGAAGTGCGCCGCGCCAAGGCCGTCGCCCGCAGCCGCCGCCGTGGCCAGGAGCGCGAGAAG
>CAJBXY010000226.1 GCA_903959665.1 uncultured Solirubrobacterales bacterium
AGCTTGCCCACTGTGAAACAAAGCCTCGCGCAGGCGACGCTCGAGATCGGCGGCGAAACGACCGAGCACTTTCACATTGAGGCCGAGGAGATCTACTACCTGACCGCTGGCTCAGGTCGGCTGCGCGTCGGTGAGGAGGAGTCCGAGGTCAAGGCTGGCGACTGCATCGTGATCGCTCCCGGCACGCCGCACAAGCTCTGGAACACGGGAGATGAGCCGCTCACATTGCTCTGCTGCTGCTCACCGCCGTATCGACATGAGGACACTGTTCTGCTCGGCGGGTAGCAATCTAGAGGGGACTGCGACTCTGCCCGCAACGCTTTGATAAATTCGTCTGGTGCGGCTGCCGATTAGGCTGAAACTTTCTACCGCCTCCGCGGCCGCGATTGCGGTCGGCGCTCTCGCAGCCGGGGTCGGCGTACCCAGTGCCTCCGGTTCTTCAGCCGGCGCGGCGCAGGGAAGCTTTGCTGTCCCAGAAGCGCCGATCTCCGTTACCGCGAAGGTCGTTGCCGGTGGCGTCAAGGTGAGTTGGCGGCAGGGTTCGGCTGCCAGCCCAGCCGTGACGAACTTCGTCGTTCACGGTGGCCCTGGGTCTTGCCCAGTAGTCGTTTCAGCGCGCGCTCGTTCTGCCGTGATGCCGATCGCCAAGGATCGTTCGTCGGTACAACCCAGCGTGCAGGCTGTGAACGCTTACGGGTATTCGCCTGAGACCCAGAGCACCCGCCGGTTGAAGGTCAGGGCAGGCGGGAATTACCGAAACATTCAGATCCTTCAGTTCAGCGACTTTCACGGCGCGCTAGAGGCCTCGAGCAGCAACATTGGCGCAGCGGTGCTCGACAGCGCGTTTGAGCGCGATCGTCGCTATTCAAAGAGCACTTTTACTGCGGTCTCCGGCGACAGCATCGGTGGTGCGCCGCCGATCTCAAGCGCCTTTGAGGAGCGCCCGACTATCGAGGCGCTCAACCTGATGAAAGTTGACGTGTCGACCTTCGGAAACCACGAGCATGATCGTGACCTCGCGCACCTGCGGCGGATGATTGACCTCTCCAACTTCAAGTGGACGGTCGCCAACTACAGCACGCTGGCGCCGCTTAAGGGGAAGAAGCACGGCACCAGTTCCTACGTGATCGTGAACCGAGGCGGGGTCAAGGTTGGCTTCGTTGGGATGAACACTCCGGAGACGAAGGATCTTGTGAAACCAGGGAACCTCAGCTACGCGGCCGGCAAGGAGATCGCAATCGGCGCCGGCGTCGGCTCGGTTCAAGGCAAGATTGACGCGGCGCGCAAGGCAGGGGCGGACGTAGTAATCGCTTTGGTTCACCAGGGGTGGAGCTCTAATGAGGCCGGCAAGGCGCTTGGGCCGCTGATCACGGTCGCCGGCCAGCTTAGGCGCGTCGCCGGCGTCTACGGAGGCCATACGCATCAGCCGTATCGTTCGATCGTTGGCCCCAACCCAGCCGTCCAGACGCGCAACTCAGGCCAGCAATATTCACGGCTGCAGATCTGCCTCAACCGAAAGACCGGAAAGATCATCGGTGCTGCGGCGGAAGAGGTAAATCGGGCTGAGCTTGCTGCCGTGAGGCCGGACGCCGCAACCGCAAAGATGGTTGCTGGCTATCAGAGGCAGCTGGGGGCCAAGTACGACGTCAAGCTCGGTTCGGTCAATGGAGTCTTCCCTCGTGGCGGGACGCCGCCGGTCGAGCGCTCCGGCGAGACACCGATGGGCGACATCACGGCCGACGCCCTTCGCACCGCTTACGGCACCGACCTTGTGATCACGAACGGCGGGGGGATTCGCGACAGTCTTCCGTCGACCGGCTATATCCCGAACGTCAAGGTTGTGCGTCCGCCTGGCCCGGCGCCATACGACGTGCTGCTCGGCGACATTATGACCGTCTATCCCTTCAGTTCCAATGCTTCAACGACGACAATGACCGGCCAGCAGCTTTGGAAGGCACTTGAAAACGGAGTGTCAAAGTGGCCGGGGGATGGGCGATTCCCTCAAATCTCCGGATTTCGATTTAGCTTCAATCCAGATCTCGCAGTCGGCTCTCGCGTGCTTTCAGTAACGAAACCTGACGGGACGCCGATCGCGGCCGACGCGATCGAATACACAGTCACGACGCTCTCGTACATGGTCGAAGGGGGGGACGGTTACATTGGCTGCTTCAATCAGACTGCCGCCAAGATCCACGGCCCGTACGAGGAACCGCTGATCGCGCTATTGAAGGCCGATCTGGCCGCTGGTCGCGTTACTGCAGTGCCTGCTCTCGACGGACGCATTTTGCGCGTTGGGGGCTAAGGAAACCATTTCACCACAACGAAGGAGTCCGGAACGTGAAACTGACAAGTAAGAGCGCGACATTGATCGCACCCGTGGCACTCATCTTCGCGCTTACGGCGACGCCTGCCGTCGCCGCCAGCTCGCCGAAGAGCGGCATCGTCGCTGCCTACACGCTCGTCGTCCCGAGCTCGACCGCAAAGTCGCACCTTCAGGCGCGCGCAGTCATCCCGAACGGCATCTCCTGCCCACGCGTGAAGATGACCTACTCGAGCGGCAAGAAGTCCGAGGCGGCAATGACGATGCGCGTGCCCGGCGCCACGACCGGGCCAGCGTTCGCTGCGCTGCGCGCCTGCCAGGCGAACCTTCCTTCTGGACTTTCCTACGCCAGTGTCGGGGCGATCGACGTGCCGGCCAAGTTTCAGTCCAAGTTCGACAAAATTGCTGTCTTCGGTGACACCGGCTGCCGGGTGACGGCAAAGCAGGTTCAGGATTGCAACACGCCGGCGGCGTGGCCGCTGGCGCGAAACGCCCAGTCCGTAGCTGCTGCGAAACCGGACGTGATCTTCTTCACCGGTGACTTCTTCTACCGCGAAGCGGCCTGCCCGGCCGACAAGTTGGCGTTCTGTGGCGCCAGCCCCGCTCCGGCGATTCCGCCTGCTGCAGGGCAGAAGTTCGCTCCAATTTCCGACACAGACTACGGCTGGGTCGCTGACACCTTGATTCCGATGGCCCCGGCGTTCGCGGCGGCGCCGATCCTCGTTACGCGAGGAAACCACGAGAGCTGCTTCCGCGGGGGCAACGGCTGGATGATGATGTTTGAGATCAAGCTGAAGGCGGATTCTTGCGCGCCAACGGCGGCTGGGGCGAGCGCGCCAAACAACATTGCTCCGACCTACTCGGTCGATTTCCCAATCGCATCGGGCCGCAAGCTTCGGGCAATCATGGTCGACAGCAACGCCGGCTCAAACAGCGGCATCACGCCAGCCTGGCAGGCTTTGCAAAAGCCTGCGTACGAGCAGGCGAACAAGCTCGCGTCGACGCAGAAGGGCATCGAGCCGTGGTTGATTACGCATCGGCCGATGTTCGGCATCGACGATGTAAATCAGTTCGACAAGCCAGATCCGAGCGCCACACCGCCCGATCCAGGCGAGCTGAACTGGACCTCGATCGATCAGACCGGCGCCGCATTGGGCCTTACATCGCGCTTTAACTTGATGCTCGCCTCGCACGTTCACGTGGCGCAGGTCGTGCAGATGCCCGGCCAGCCAGCACAGGTGATCTTCGGCAACGGCGGTTCGGTTCCCGATTCAACGAATCCGGCGGATTACGCGACGCCGGCCTACGGCCCACTCAACACGCCGGCCGGTCAACCGATCGATCCGGCGTATCCACCGATCAATCAGCTGCCAAGTTACGTCTGGACGAAGATCAAGTACGGGCACGCGATCTTCACTCCGAGCGCCAAGGTTGGCCAGTGGTCGATCTCGCAGCGCGACACGGCCGGCAAGCAGTTTGCGGCATGTACCGCTTTAGGCAAGAAGTTCACCTGCAAGTAGGCGTTTCACGCCGGGTCGGCCTGAGCGCTTGGCTCGCCAGATAAGAAGGTTACATAATCTACATTATCGAGCATTGATGTCAGTCTCTACCTCCAGTAGACGTTCTTGAACCGATACCCCATAGTGAGAAGCCGCAAATAGCGACGGCTATCTCAGCCAAGCTCA
>CAJBXY010000227.1 GCA_903959665.1 uncultured Solirubrobacterales bacterium
CGTCGGCGGCGCCGCTGCCGACTAGCCGCGCGGTGTGACGATCGGGAAGTCGTGCGGCGGGTCGTCGAGCAGGCCAAGGAAGCCTGCCAGCGCCATCGGGTCGCCCTCGACGCTGATCGCTCCCGAGCCGAAGGCTTCGAGCGCATCGATCTCCTGCAGAATCAGCGAGTTGAGCGTTGCTCGCGTCGTCGTGACCGTCGCCTGAGCGTTGGCGTCGACCTTGCCGGCGACGGTGCTGAGCGCGCCGCTGGTTACGCGCAGCGTCCACTGCTCATCAATGTCGGTGAAGTTCCAAGCGAGAATCAGGTCGCTATCTGCTGCGCGCCCGGCGTTGAGCCGCGTTGCCATTGCATCGAAGAGCTGCCCGGTCCGCAGCGCGCGGACGATGTCGGGAGCCTGCGCGCTAAGCCCGCCGCTGTGGACTCCGTTGCGCAGCTCGCTGGCGCCTGTCAGGTAGGCGTTGCGCCAAGTCGCGTTCTCAGTTTGGTAGCCGAGCTGCTCGAAGGCGGCAGCCTGAAGTTCGAGCGCCGCCGCGTTCTCCGGCTCGGCGAAGACGACGTGGCCGGCGAGGGTTGCGGCCCAGCGCTCGTCGCCGCTGGCCAGTGCCTGCGCGGCGATTTCGAGCGCGCGGTCGGCGCCGCCGATCGCCTCAACGTAGCGGCTGCCCGCATCGGAAGGGGCGAGCGGGTCAAGGTTGACCGGGTTGCCGTCGTAGACGCCGAAGTAGCGCTGGTAGATGCCGCGCGCGTTGTGGCGCAACGAGCCATAGGCGCCGCGCGTATGCCAGAGCGCAGCGAGGCTTTCCGACAGCTCGATCTTTTCCGCGATCTCTTCGCCATTGAATCCTTCTCCGGCAAGACGGATCGTCTGGTCGTGGAGCAGGCGGTAAAGGTCGCGCTGCTCGCCGAGGAACTGGGGTACCTCGTCGCGGCCCCAAGTCGGCCAGTGGTGGCCTGCAAAGAGCACCTCGGCGCGGTCGCCGAAGAGTTCGATCGACTCGTTCAGACACTGTGACCACCAGAGCGCGTCGCGCACCTGAGCGCCGCGGATCGTGAGGATGTTGTGCAGCACGTGGCTCGCCGTCTCGACGACGCAGAGCGCCCCACGCTCGGGCAGGAAGAAGTTCAGCTCGGCCGGTGCCTCGGTCTCGGGGACCATCTGGAACTCAAAAAGGACACCGTCGATCCGCGCCTGCTGGCCGGTCTCGGTTACCTCATCGGTTACCGCCATCAGCGACGGCCTTCCTGTCGATACGCCCTTGCCAATCGCAACATCGACCTGTCCGCGCGGTCCTCGCTCAAGGTTCGAGCCATACATGTAGGCGGCGCGGCGGACCATCACCGAACCGGCAATCACGTTCTCGCTGACAGCCGCATCGGTGAATCCATACGGCGCCCAGATCGCCGTTCCGTCGCCCTCGCTGACAACGCCGCGGACGCCGCCGAAGTGATCAGCGTGGCTGTGCGTGTGGAGCACGGCGGTGACCTTTCGCTCGCCGCGCGACTGCCGGTAGAGCGCCAGCGCCGCCGCCGCGCACTCGGACGAGACGAGCGGGTCAACGACGATCACGCCCTCGTCGCCTTCGATCAGCGTCA
>CAJBXY010000228.1 GCA_903959665.1 uncultured Solirubrobacterales bacterium
CCGTCTCGGTAGTGATCACATCGCTCTTTGGCGCCGGTGTGCTGCTCGGGCTGGCGCCCGACACGCCGGCAGGCCTCGGCGGGATTCTCTTCGGCGACCTGCTCGCCGTCGGCGTTGGTGAGATCGCCTTGGCCGCGGGCTACGCAGCAATTGTCCTCGCGGTCCTGTTCGTGCTCCATCAAGGGTTGCTTGCGACCGGCTTCGATCGTCTGAACGCGAAGGCGCTTGGCCGCTCGCCGGCGCCACTTGATCTGGTTCTCGCACTGCTGCTCGCCGGCGCCACGCTGGTCGCCGTGCAGGCGCTCGGCAATCTTCTCGTCGTCGCAATGTTGATCGGCCCAGCGGCCAGTGCGCGGCTGCTGACACGGCGGATCGGGCCGATGATGCTGACCGCGGTTGGGATCGCCTGGGCGGCCTCGCTGGTAGGTCTTTACGCCTCTTACCACGCCGAGCTGGCTGCTGGAGCAGCGGTCACCTGCGCGCTCGTCGTCGCCTTTGTCGCAGCGCTGCTGGCCCGCTCGGTAGGTGACTTCGTCGCTAGCGACAGTCGGCGCAGAGGCCGTGGAGCACAATCTCGTGGCCTTCGACTGCGAAGTCGACGCGCTTAGAGATTGAATCGACGGCGCGCTCCAGCGGCGCGTCATCGAAAGCGATTACGGCGCCGCACTTGTCGCAGACGAGGTGGTGGTGGTGGTGGTCGGGGCGGATCGGCTCGTAGCGCGCCTGCGCTTGGCCGAGCTCGACCTTGCTGACGACGCCCAGCTCGTCTAGCTGTTCGAGAATCCGGTAGATGCTGGCGCGGCCGACCGCTCGCTCGCGCGCGGCGAGAAGCTCTTCGATCTCATAGGCGCTCAGCGCGCAGCTCTGCTCATCGAGCAGCGAAACGACTGCGGCGCGCGCGCCGCCACGACGGAAGCCGGCCTCTGCCAGCTTCTCATTAGTCGCTGTCTCCCACTGCGACTCTTTCTTCTTCGTCTTCGCCATCGCCCAAGAGGCTAGCGATGAGACTGATTCTCAGGCTAGCTTGAGGCCGCCGTGATCATCACAGTGACCGTCGTGCGGGTGGTGGAGGCGGCCATCGACGAGGTAGTCGGTGTGCTCGCCGTGCGGGACGGCCTCGTGGCCGCAGTCAGATCCGTGAACATGCTCACCGCAGTCGTGCGCCTTATTGCAGGCGTCGGGGAGCTCGTCATTGACCGGCAGCGAGTGCTCATCAACGTGATCACCGTGCGGCTGGTGCAGGTGGCCATCGTGAATGAAGTCGATGTGGCCTTCGTGGACGATCGCCGTGTGGCCGCAGCCGGGGCCGTGGACGTGGTCGTGATCTTCGTGAGTGTGCCCCTTGGAAGCCATCGAATAAATCTACCGCGCTGGCCAAACGGCAGGATCGACGGCCGCTTTGGCGAACCGACGCTTATGGGCCTTCGCCAACTGCGCTCTGCGCTGCACGCATTCACGCAGGAAGCCGCTTGGCAGCTTGCCAGCGACGCTCAAGGCGGCCACGAACTGCCGTTCGAGGTTGTCGAAGAGGGTCGCCGCGACTCGCCTCTGTACTGCTACCGCCCGATGACGGCAGATTTCATCAACGAGCGCAGCAGCGTATTGGCGCGGCTGCCGACGTTTCTTCCTGCCGCCCACGCGCTGATTGCGATCGGCAGTCTTGCCGACTACCTCGATTCGCAAGGCGTGCGACCGCCCGGCCCCGGCCGCCAGAGCGCCGACGCCGCGCTGCACTGCTTCCTCGCCCGCGTCTTCGTCGATTCCAACGACTTCGTCTTCGACGAGCGCTGCTTCGACAAGGCCTATCTCGAGCTTGAGCGCTGCGTCGCCGAGGAGCGCGCCGAACACACCGTCGTCGCCGTTCTGCTCGGCGTTGAGCTTGGCTCGGAAGAGGTAAGCCTCGGTGACGGCTTGACGCTGGCTCGCGGCGAGCGCTTCGAAGATGCGCCCGACGAGGCGCGCTGGTCGCGGCTGGACGGCAGCCCGCAGACGCTCGTGATTGTGCGCCGCTCTCCCGTTCCCGGCGACGTTGGGCCATTGCAAGCGTCGCGCACTTCGCTACGCAAGCTGGCTGCAGGTCTCAGCCTCTACCACCCGGATCCGGTGGCGATCGCACCGCTCGGTTGGTCGCGAATTGGCGCTGGGCCTTGGCAGCCGGTTGCGATCAACGCTGACGCCGCTGAAGTTGAGCCGCTGGTTCTAATCGAACCGGCGCAGGAGGATGAGCTGCGCGCCTTCCTCAGCCTTGTCGGCCGCCGCGAGCCGAAGTCGGGCGAGCTGGCCTGGGCGCTGCGCCGCTATGAGATGGCGCATCAGCGCGTTTTTGCCGCCGAGGCGCTGACCGATCTGCTGCTTGTAGCCCGCGCACTGCTGGAGCCCGAGGGGCCGGCTAGCGGGCGGATGTCCGGTCGCCTTGCGGCGCTCTGCGCAGAACCGGAGAACCGCGCCGCAATGACCGAACGGATCGCCCACGCCGCCGCGCTGGAGCCGGCGCTGATCGCCGGAGTTGATCGTGAGCTCAAGCTGCAGCCTTACGTCAGTGAGCTCGACGGCCATCTGCGGGCGCTGCTGCGCGACGCCTGCTGCGGCCACCTCAGCGGTGACCTCGTTGGCCTTGCCGACTCGATTCTGCTTGAAGATGGCGCGCCGGAGGCGGCACCAGAGCAGCCGTTTGAAGCGATTCCCGAGCCGCCTAGCGGCCCTGAGACAGACCAGTTTGAATCGCTGCGGCCGCCGTTCTAAGCGGTTGCGAACAGCCGGTCGTGGATCGCGACCAGCCCCTCAACGTCGTGAACGTCGCCGGCTAGTTCGGGCACGATCACCGGTTCTGGCTCGCCGGTCTCCTCGATCAGCCGTTCGATCGTTGCCGCGTCGCGCTCAGCCAGGGCCAGCGCCTCTGAATAACTGCTGAGCAGTTTGGCGGCGAGCGGCTCGTCAAATTCGCCGCTCAGCTGGCCGGCGACGGTCGCGAGCGCCGGCGCGGGCTCGTTCTCGTTGCCGACAAAGTGGACGCGATTGATGATCAGCGCGCCAAAGTCCATCTGAGCGCTGCGCAGCTTCCCGGCGAAGAAGATCGCCTCCTCGGCCGAGTCGCGCTGCGGTGAGGTGATCACGAGAAAGGTCGTTGCGGGGTCAGCCAAGAGCGCACGCACGGCCTCGGCTCGCTCGCGAAAGCCGTCGATCAGCCCGCCGAGGGCCTGAAAGAAGACCGAAAGATCTTCGAGCAGTTCGGCGCCGGTGATTCGCTTCAGAACGCCGAGGATCGCGCCGGTGCCAACGCCCAGCGCGCGCGCCGCAAAGCCGGTCGGCGCCAGCAGCAGCTTCAGCGCGCGGCCGTCGAAGAAGCCGGTCAGGCGGTCGGGTGCGTCGAGAAAGTCGAGTGCGTTGCGCGAAGGCGGCGTGTCGAGCACGATCGCGTCGAAGCGGCCCGAGCGCTCGAGCTCGTAGAGCTTCGCGATTGCAGTGAACTCCTGCGAGCCGGCGACGGCGCCGGAGAGCTGCTGGTAAATCCGGTTGCCGAGGATCTGGTCGCGCGTCTGCGCGTCGGGCGAGAGCGTTTCGATCAGCTCATCGAAGGTTCGCTGCGAATCGAGCGTCATCGCCCAAAGCTCGCCTTCGATCTTCAGCCCGGCGGCGCTGAAGCGCTCACCGTCGACTAGCTCCGGTTGATTTGTCAGCTGCTCGAGGCCAAGCGCGTCGGCCAGCCGCCGCGCCGGGTCAATCGTCACCACAGCGACGCGCTTTCCGCCCGCAGCAAGGCCGGCAGCGATCGCCGCCGCAGTCGTCGTCTTGCCAACGCCGCCGGAGCCGGCACAGATCACAACCGATCGATCCTGCAGGCTGCTGCCAATCGAAGAACTCATTGCCCTAGAGAGGCTAGGCGCTGGCGATTTCGCCTACTTCACGCAAATGCTGCGATTTCGGGAAGGAATAGCGCCAGCCAATGCGAATACAGCGCGAGTACGGGTCCAACAGACGACCGGAGCATTCGCGTGGATAAGAAAAAGCCAAAAGTCATCGCATTCGCAAATCAGAAGGGTGGAGTCGCCAAAACGACGACGACGCTCAACCTTGCCGTTGCGCTCGCCGAATCCGGCCACCGCGTGCTCTGCATCGATATGGATCCTCAAGGCAACCTGACGATGTCGCAGGGAATCGACCCTGACACGCTCGACAACTCGATCTACGACGTGCTCGTTCACGACAAGCCAATCCGCGACGTAATCGTCACGCGTGAGATCGATCTGGCCCCGGCTTCGATCGACCTAGCCGGCGCTGAGATCGCAATGTCAACGAAGATCGGCCGTGAGCGCTCGCTGCAGAAGTCGCTGATGGAAGTCTCCGACGATTACGACTTCGTCTGCATCGACACGCCGCCAAGCCTCGGCCTGCTTACGATCAACGCGCTTACCGCGGCTAACAAGGTGATCGTCCCGGTGCAGTGCGAATATCTCTCAATGCGCGGGCTGATTCAGCTGCAGAACACGCTTCAGATGATTCGCGAGAACCTCAACCCCGAGATCGAGATCGAAGGCATCCTGCCGACGCTGATGGATACGCGCACGGTTCACGCCAAGGAAGCGATCGAGATTCTCGAAGAGAACTTCGGTGACCGCGTCTTCGCTTCGCGGATCAAGAAGACGATCCGCTTTGCCGAGGCTCCCGTCCAGGGGATGTCGGTGCTCAAGTACGAGCCGAACGGCAGCGCCGCAGATTCCTACCGCGCCCTCGCCAAGGAGGTGCTCTCACATGGCTAAGGACAAGAAGAGCCGCGCAAGCATGCGTGAAGGCCCACTTTCAGAACTTTTCCGCCGCACAGAGAAGGGCAAGCCGGAAGGCGAAGCCGCAGAGCCGACGAAGGCCGCCAGCCCCGATCAGCCCCAGACGGAGGCCGGCCGCGAGGAGCCGCAGACGCGCGTTACACCGACGCCGCAGGAGCGCCTGCGCAGCGCCTTCAGCTCAGAGATCCCTGACGACATTCTTGACGCGCCGGTGATTGAGCCGCCGCTGATGCCACCGGCGCCAGACCCGGCCGCCAACCGTTCGCCGAAGGCCAAGAAGGGCGGCCCGGTACTGCGCGTAGTCGGCGTAGGTGGAGCCGGCGTAAACGCTGTTGACCGGATGATCGAAGCCGGCATCGCTGGCGTCGAATTCATCGCCGTCAACACCGACGTTCAATCGATTCAGCAGACCCAGGCCGACGTAACCGTTCACATCGGTGAAGCTTTGACGCGCGGCCTCGGCGCAGGCGCCGACCCTGAGCTCGGCCGCGCCGCTGCGATGGAAGATTACGACCGCATCAAGCATCTGCTGAAGGGTTCCGACATGGTCTTCGTCGCCGCCGGAGCCGGTGGCGGTACAGGCACCGGCGCCGCGCCGATCGTCGCTCGCATCGCGCGGGAGGTCGGCGCACTGACGGTCGGCATCATCACGCGCCCGTTCGGCTTTGAGGGAACGCGCCGCTCCTCGACAGCATCGCTCGGGATTGACGCGATGCGCGAAGAGGTTGACACATTGATCGTCGTCCCCAACAACCGCCTGCTTGAAGTTCTCGACCAGCGCACCTCGATGGTCGAAGCCTTCCGCATCGCCGATGACGTTCTGCGCCAAGGCGTTCAGGGCATCTCCGACCTCGTCACGCTGCCGGGGATCATCAACCTCGACTTCGCCGACGTTCGCACGATCATGTCTGACGCCGGTCCGGCGCTGCTGGGAATCGGCATGGGCACCGGCGAAGCGCGGGCGCTTGACGCTGCCGCGCAGGCGGTTGCCTCGCCGCTGCTGGAAACCGACATCAATGGCGCGCGTTCAATCCTGCTCTCGATCACCGGCGGCAGCGACCTCTCGCTTTGGGAGATCAACGAGGCCGCCAAGGCGGTTGCCGAAGCGGCGCACCCTGATGCCACGATCATCTTCGGCGCAATGGTTGACGACGCGCTCGATGATCAGGTTTGGGTCACCGTTGTTGCCACTCGCTACGGCGAATCGGCCCAGCGCGCACGGCGCCAGCGGGTTGAAGAGCCGGCCGGCGAGCCACGCGTTGAACGCGGCCGCGGCGCCCGCAGCGGCAAGAACACGGTTCGCACAGGCACCGGCGTTGACACGCTCGATGTGCCTGAGTTCATGCCTGGCGGTTAGTCGGTTTCCAGCGGGTTAGATCCGCCGACGTAGCCGTTGCCACTACTTTACGTCCGATGAGCGGCGCTACGGGAATGGTCGCCGCAGGCCATCAGAAGACAGCCGAAGTTGGCGCCGAGGTTCTGCGCGGCGGCGGCAACGCAGTCGACGCGGCGATCGCAGCGATGCTCGCTTCATGGGTCTGTGAGCCGCTCTTGACCGGGCCCGGCGCCGGCGGCTACATGCTCGTCGCTGGCGCAGGGGAGGAGCCAACGCTGCTCGACTTCTTCGTTGCCGCGCCCGGGCACGGCGCAGGCGATGACCATGCCCCGCTCGAAGCGGTGGAAGTTTCGTTCGGCGACGCCACTCAGACCTTCCACTGCGGAGCCGCCTCTTGCGGCGTGCCCGGCAGCCCGGCCGGGGTCGCCGCCGCCGCAGCGCGCTGGGGAACGCTGCCGCTGAGCGAGCTCGCCGCGCCGGCAGCGCAGCTGGCGCGTGAGGGAGTGCCGCTAAACGGCCCGCAGGCCTACGTCTTCGAAATTCTTGGCGAGATTCTTGCTTCGACGCCGGCCGCGCTGGATGAGTTCACGCGCGACGGGCGGCCGCTGGCGCTCGGCGAGCCGTTCGCTAGCCCGCAGCTGGCTGAGACGATCGAGCGGCTCGGCGCCGATGGAGCGGCGCCGTTCTACAGCGGCGACATTGCCGATGCAACCGTCGCTGAGGTGCAGCGGCTCGGCGGCCTGCTCGACCTAGCCGACCTTGCCGCCTACGAGGTGATTGCGCGCGAGCCGGTTGCGGCCGAGTACCGCGAGCGCACGATCTTGACCAACCCACCTCCCTCGGCCGGTGGCGTGCTGCTGGTACTGGCCTTCTCGCGGCTGGCGCAGATCTGCCCGCAGGGCGTTCCAACAAACGCGCAGCTCCTTGAAGTGATCGACGAAGTTCAGGCGCTGCGCACGCCGCAGTTCACGGCCGGGCTGATCGACCCTGACTTCCTCCGCCGCTTCCTCGCCGCAAACCTTGGTTCCACGACTCACATCAGCGTGATCGACAACGACGGTCGCGCCTGCTCGGTGACCTGCTCGAACGGTGAAGGGTCGGCGGTTGTCGTTCCGGGCACCGGGATCCACCTCAACAACATGATGGGCGAGGAGGATCTAAACCCGCTCGGCTTCTTCCGCGCCGC
>CAJBXY010000229.1 GCA_903959665.1 uncultured Solirubrobacterales bacterium
ATGCCCTTGAAGCCGCCCTTCGGCGCCTTGCCCTTCGGCAGGTCAACCATTCCGGAGACGGCGATTGGCTTGCCCTTTGGATCGAGCGAGCGGTAAAGAACGAGCATCGTCTTCGACGCTGAGGCAAGCGCAACGCGGCCGTTGGCCGTGTACTTGACCTGGCGTGCCCAGATGACCGAGCCCGGCTTGCCGGCCTTGATCTGCTTGGCCGAGGCCTTGTAGAAGGCGTTTCCGGCCGGCGCCTTCTTGATCGCTTGGGCCTGAGCCAGCGACGCGCCTGGCAGCAGCATTGCTGTCGCTGAGACGGTCAGGATTAGCAAACGGACGCTGCGGTTCTTCAGTGACATCTTCTCTCCCCAAAACGAAAAACGTTGGCTGATACGCCAACTTGCAGAAGGACTTTACTGCGCGCCGATCAATCGTGCGTCGCTTGCAGAGCCGCTGCCGGTAGCGTGCCCTTCACCGCCGCTATGAGCAAAGCCGAGACGCTAATCAAACGGATCAACTGGCGCCTCGTCTGGCGAATCACTTGGCTGCTCGTCATCGCCGCAGTTGTCTACTCGCTGCTGCCGACGCTGACGAAGATGCCCGAGCAGGCCAAAGAGAGCCTTGAAGAGGTTCACCCGTATGCGCTGCTGATTGGCTTGGGCCTCGAGTTTGTAGCGCAGCTAAGCGGCATGTTGGTGCTGAGGCGCTCATTGGAAGCGCTGAAGCAGCCGTCGCCGCCGAACTGGGTTCTCGGCCAAGTTTGGTACGCGCAGATGGCCGTTGCCGTACTGCTTCCGGGCGGTTCGGTTACGGCAACCGTGATGGTCGCCGACGCGCTGCGCAAACGCAACGTCGCGCCGGCCGAGGCGGCAACGGCGGCGACGCTGACGAAGGCGCTCTCGATCGTCACGCTGATCGTCCTTTTCGTAATCGGCTTTGGCCTCTCGTCCGGCCAGCCCGACAGCTCCTCAAGCTATGTCAACGCGGTCGCGATCGGGATGCCGATCCTGATCGTCGCTCTCGCCGCACTGGCGGCCGCGATCATCTGGCCGAAGGTCGCCGGTTCAATAGCGGGCAGCGGAGCGAAGCTGGCCCGGCGCGCGGTCAAGAAACTCAACCCAGAAGAGATCCGCAGCCGCGCTGAAGCGATTGCGCTCCAGTCGCAGCAGATGCTGCGCGGCCGTCAGGCCTGGGCGACCGTCTCCTATTCGTTTGGCTACTGGGTCCTCGACACCGCTGTGCTCTACGCGATGCTCTGGGGGCTAAACCAGACGCCGCACATCGGCGCTGTTCTGTTGGCATCAACGGTCGGCCGGCTGCTGGCGACAATTCCGATCACTCCCGGCGGGATCGGAATTGTCGAGGTTGCTGAGACGGCGATCCTCTCAGCGTTCGGTATTGACGCAACGATCGCCGCACTCGCCGTGATCGCCTACCGCGTGATCAGCTTCTGGATCGTCAACGTCGTTGGCCTCGTCGCGATGTACATGCTCCACCGCTCCGGCGTGGCGATCAAGCAGCAGCCGAAGGGGGCGACGGTGGATGCGGCCGTCGCCGCTCAGTCAAGCGACTGAGCGCAGCCGCTTAAACGGTTCGCCTTCGCGCAGCTCACGCACGATCGCCTCAACGACGCTGTCGCCATCGACCTGCTTACCGTCGGTCACTGCGGCGATGCTCGCGCGCTTGCGCTCAATCAGCCGCGACATTCGCTCATCGATCGTCTCGGCTGCCAGCAGGTACCAAGCGGTTACGGCGTCGCGCTGGCCAATCCGGTGGCAGCGGTCCTCGGCCTGCTCATGCATCGCTGGCGTCCACTCCAGCTCAAGGAAGGCGACGTTCGAGGCCCG
>CAJBXY010000230.1 GCA_903959665.1 uncultured Solirubrobacterales bacterium
CGGGATGCAGATCAGCTTCGCTGGCCGGGGCGACGACCTCCACGCTGCGCTGGCCGAAGCCGACATCGTCAGCATTCACTGCCCGCTCAACGAGCAGACACGCCACCTGATCGACGCTGATGCTCTGGCCGCGATGAAGCCCGACGCGCTGCTGATCAACACGACGCGCGGCGGCGTCGTTGATCAGGCTGCGCTGATCGCCGCGCTCCATGCCGGCACGATCGGCAGCGCCGCGCTCGACGTGACCGACCCCGAGCCTCCGGCCGCCGACGACCCGATCTACGACGCGCCCAACTGCCTGATCGTGCCTCATGTTGGATCGGCAACGGCGACGACGCGGGCGGCGATGGGCAACTCCGCCGCCGACAACCTGCTCGCAGCGCTGGCCGGCGAGCCGATGCCGACGCCCGCACCGGCGCCGCCATCAGCGTAATCTCGTAACGGTGAGAATCGCCGTCGTCGACATCGGAACCAACTCGACGCGGCTGCTGCTCGCCGACGTTGCGAGCGACGGCTCAATCACCGAGCTGGCAAGGCGCAGCGAGGTGACGCGACTTGGCGTTGGCGTCGACTCCAGCGGCGTGCTTTCTGAGGAAGCGATGGAGCGCGTCTTTGTAACGCTCGGCGACTACTCGGCGATGATCGAAGAGCTAGGCGGCGCCGACCAGCGCCGTGCCGTGCTGACGAGCGCCACGCGCGACGCGGCCAACGGCGCCGAGTTCACGCGGCAGGTCGCTGAGCGCTACCAGCTTGACGCGCGTGCGATTGCCGGCGAGCAGGAGGCACAGCTCTCGTTCCTCGGCGCCACCAGCGGCCGCGACCCTAGCGATGGTTCGCGAATAGTCGTCGTTGACATCGGCGGCGGCTCAACCGAGCTGATCATCGGCCATGGGCGCAGCGTCGGCTTCCATGTTTCAACCCAGCTTGGCGTTGTCCGCCAGAGCGAGCGCCACATCGCCCACGACCCGCCGACCGCGGATGAGATAGGGCAGCTCGGCGCCGAGATCGACGACGTCCTCGCCGCAGCTGTTCCGCAGGCTGAGCGAGAGCAGGTCAAAACAATTATCGCCGTCGCTGGCACGGCGACTTCGATGGCCGCGATCGACCTTGAACTGGAGCCTTACGACCCGGAGGCGGTCCATGGCCATCGCGTCTCGCTGGCGCGCTGCCGCGAGATTGCCGAACGGATGGCGTCGATGCCGGAAGCCGAGCGGCGCGAAGTTGCCGGCCTCCACCCCGACCGCGCGCCGACGATCCTTGCCGGCACACAGATCCTCGTTCACGTGATCGAAGCCTTCGGGCTCGACGGCGTCGAAGTTTCCGAGCACGACATTCTCTATGGCGTCGCGCTCGACGCCGCCGTTAGCTCTTAGCCGCGCCGCTTAAGCGAGGTTCGACTTGCGTGGGTAGATCACGTCGGGATCCTGAAGCACGTTGACGAGTGCCGGCAGCCCTGAGGCGAATGCCCGCTCCAGCGCGGGGCGCAGGTCGGCCGGCTTCTCAACCAGCTCGCCGTAACCGCCGAGCGTCGTGACGATCTCGTCGTAGCGCGTGCCGGGGCGCAGCTCAGCGGCAACCGAGTAGCCATAAAGGAACTCCATCGGGTGCTTCTCGAGCGCCCAGATTCCGTTGTTCCCCATCACGGCGACGACGTTGACGCCGTGGCGGGCGAGCGTGTCGAACTCCATTCCGCCGAAGCCGAAGGCCCCGTCGCCAACGATCAGAACGACCTGACGCTCCGGGAAGGCGAGCTTCGCGGCCAGCGCGTAGCCGGTGCCCGAGCCAAGGCAGCCGAACGGGCCGGGGTCGAGCCAGCAACCTGGCTCATAGGAGTTGATCACCTTGCCGGCGAAGGAGACGAAGTCGCCGCCATCGCCGATCACGATCGCGTCGCGGTCGAGGAACTGGTTTAGCTCGTGGTAGATCCGCATCGGGTGGAGCGGCGCGCGGTCATCTTCAAGCTCCGGCAGCTCGGCGGCGCGCTTCTCGTTTTCGACTTCGCGCAGCTTCGTGACCCACGGCCCGGTTGCCCCTTCAAGGCCGCCGGTTCCCTCGCGCAGGGCGCCGAGCGTCGCGGCGACGCCCCCGTAACACTCGGCTGCGACCTCGCGCGGGTTCGGGCGCAGCGGCTCGGCGCGATCGACGACGATCAGTTTCGTCTCTTCACCGAACGAGCCGCCGAAGCCGAGCCGGAAGTCCATCGGCACACCGATCACCAGCGCGACGTCTGCCTCCTGCAGCGCCTGGCCGCGGGTGCGGGCGAAGAAGAGTTCGTGGTCGGCCGGTACGCAGCCGCGCGCCAGGCCGTTGAGGAAGACTGGGATCCGCCGTTCGTTGACGAGTTCCAGCAGCGCCTTCTCGCCATGCCCCCACCAAAGGTTGGTGCCGGCCATGATCACCGGGCGCTCGGCCGCGGCGAGCAGCGCGATCGCTTCGTC
>CAJBXY010000231.1 GCA_903959665.1 uncultured Solirubrobacterales bacterium
CCGAAGGTCTGGACGCGCTTCGTGCCGTAAACGTCCTTCATCCCGGCGCCGGTGAACACCTTGTAGGCGTCGGCGTCAGCGTCGCCTGAAGTCGGGTCGCTGTTGAGGTCGCCGAGCAGAATTGCCGGCTTCTTCTTGTTTGAAAGCGGTCCACCTGCGGCGAACAGCTCCTTCGCCTGCGACTCACGGACGGCGGCGCCGTAGGCCTCAAGGTGCGTGTTGACGAACTTGAATGTGCGGCCACCAATCGAAGCCTCAGCCGCAGTCCAGCCGCGGTAGACCTTCGCCAAACCGGCCGCTGTTGGGATCTCGACAAGTGCCTTGTAGCGCGACTTGGAAGTCTTGCCGATCTTGAGCTTCGAACCGCTGCGCACGAGGATCACGTCATGCATCGTCAGGCGGACATCCTGCGTGACCGTCGGTGCCTCGAAATCAAACTCCGTCTGATCGACGAGAATGCTGTAGGTCTGGCCCTGCTTCTTCAGCGCCGCCAGCAGCAGCTTCGTGAAGTCGTAGTCAACTTTCGTTGCCGCGGCAGGGTCGCCGGCCGGCCCGCTGCGCCATGTGGCGGCCTCTTGAAGGCCAACCAGATCGGGCTTGTTGGCTTTGATCTCAGCCGCCAGCCCAACTGCGCGGGCAGGGAAATTCGTCGCTTTGACAGTGCCGTACATCGCTTCCGCGTTGACCTTGAAGGCATCCAGGTCGGGGGCGGTAGCGAGGCCGATGATGTCGGCGCCAAGGTAGATGTTGCGGCTCATCACGGTGACGTCACCACCGGCAGCCGAGGCTGTCGAAGCGGGAACAGCCATCGCTGCGGCTACAAGGACAAGTACGAACGGGATACGTCGGTTCACGGAAATCTCCTAGGTCGTTTACTTCCCCTGCTGAGTGCAGCAGTCCGACAACGTTACAGGGAAGTGAAAGACGACGCGGCAGTTCAGCCGAAAGGCTGAGGCTGTGCTCCCAAGCTGCCTAAACGGCCAGCGCACTCAGCTCTTCAGCCAAGAGCCGCTGATCGCCTGCCTTTGCGGCCGTTCCTGGCCTGCGATTGACCGGCCTAACAGCGCGATCCTGCCAGAAGCGGCCGCTGACCTGCGCCGGCTCCTCGGCCGCCGCAAGCCAAGTGATCGTGTCGGCCCCTTCGGCGGGTGTACGCAGCGCTTTGCCGACGATCTTGTGGAATGTTGGCAGCGAGCTCTCTACGCCGGGCGTGTCGGCCCAGCCCGGGTGCATTGCGCTGACGACGATCCTTTGATCGGCGAGCTGCTCGGCCCAGTACTCGGTCAGCATCACCTGCATCCGTTTCGTGCGCGCGTAGACGGCGCTGCCGGACCACTTCTCGCGCGCCGACTGAAGATCGTCGAGCTTCACGGCCTCTGAGTACATACCGCCGGAGGAAACGTTGATGATCCGCGCCGGCGGGCGCTCAAGCGCTGCGGCCGCGAGCGCGGGCACCAGTAGCTCTGTCAGCAGAAAGGGCCCGAGCACGTTGGTCGCCAGAGTCAGCTCAATTCCGTCGGCCGAGACTTGGCGCGAGTCGAGCAGCACGCCGGCGTTGTTAATCAGCACATCGATCTGGGGAGAGCTCGCCAGCAGCCGCTCCGCGCCGCCGCGAACCGACTCCAATGAGGAGAGGTCGATTACTTCGCTCGTGATCGAAGCACCGGCGCGCGCCGATTCTTCGACCGAGACAAGCGCTCGCTCAAGCCGCTCGGGGTTGCGGCCGACCATTACAACGTCGGCGCCGAGCGCGGCGAGCTGGCGCGAGGCCTCGAGTCCGAGGCCGCTGTTGGCGCCTGTCACGACGCAGACCTTCCCGCTCAGGTCAACCTTAATCGGGCCGAGCAGGCCGAGCGCCTTGCGCGCGCCCCAGCCAATTCGTGAGAAGCCCGGCGCGATCGTCAGGTCAAGCAGGCTGTCAGCGGCGCCACGGAGCATCGTCTTGACGGTAGCCACTAACGGCGCGGCTAGCGCGCCCAGTCTCCTCCGACTAGTTATCGAAGCTGCCCTTTGGCGAGCTGCCGACTTCGA
>CAJBXY010000232.1 GCA_903959665.1 uncultured Solirubrobacterales bacterium
GGACCTGAATCGGCTCGGTTGAAGCGAACGGGCCGGGATCACCGCTGCGCACCAGCACCGCGGCGCGCACGCTCGTCACTTAAGCGACCTGCAGTCGCTCAAAGAGCGCGCGCATCTGGTCGGTGATCTCCGACGGGCGGCGCGTCTGCGCATCAACGAAGACGTGAACAAACCAGCCGACCGCGGCCGGCTCACCGGTCTCTCCGTCAAAGAGCGCAAGTTCGTAACGAACGCTGCTGCTGCCGAGGTGAGCTACGCGGAGGAAGGCATCAACGCTGCCGGGGAATGAGAGCGGGCCGAGGAACTTGCAGTGCGATTCGGCGCAGAGGCCGATCCTTTCGCCGTTATGGATGTCGAGCCCGCCCTCGGAGATCAGCATCTCGTTGATAACGGTGTCGAAGTAGCCGTAGTAGTCGGCGTTATTGACGTGGCCGTAGACGTCATTGTCCTTCCAGCGCGTCTTGAAGACGGTTTCGTGCGTGTAGGCGGCCTTGTCGGCAGGCGGGTTCTCTGGCTCGGAGCTCACGGTGAGCTGAAACTACCAGCAGAACGGGCCGGGCCGGCCGGCCGAGGGCAAAAAACAACGGCGCCCCGGCTTCGTGCCGGGACGCCGTTAGTTTCAACGGTACTTCTGTGCGGGCGCCACCAGGGCGCCCGGTTGCTACGAGCCCTTGACTGCCTTCTTGAAGGCGCCAAGCGCTGAGAACTTCGGCGCCTTGCTCGCGGCGATCTGGATCGTCGCGCCGGTTGCCGGGTTACGACCCTCACGGGCCTTGCGGTGAGCAACGGTGAACTTGCCGAAGCCGGCGAGGTTCACTTCGCCGCCGCCAGCTACTTCGCTGACGATTGCGTCGAGTGTTGCGTCCAGCGTACGCTGAGCTTCTGCCTGCGTTGCGCCGGTGCTTGATGCGACTTTTGCTGCTAGATCTTGTTTATTCACGGGTCCTCTTTCGGTTGCGAGTTCGGCAAGCCTAAGCAATTCCCCGGTCGTATTGCGTTTTGGGGCTACCGGGTGCCTATTTACGGGCTTATTTGAGCGCCGCGTCGCGGCGGCCTGAGGGCGGCGCGGAAAGCCCAAAAAGCCCGATAGAAACTAGGTTAGACTGAGATTCATGAAACGCTTTTCGTTGACCGCTTCGATCCTGATCGGATGTGCAGCCGTTGCCGCCGCCGGATGCGGTGGCGGCGGCAACGATTCGTCGAGTAGCGCAACGACAGCGGTAGCGAAAAAGACTGTGAAAGCCTACGATTCGCCGTTCATCTTCACGATCGCTGGTGCTCAAGTAACGGTCGCTGTCAGCGGCAAGCAGGCTCCACCGACCAGCGATGTAGCTGCTCAGCTCGTCTGCGCCGACCTCGCCGACAAGGGATTCGCGAACCGCAACGAGGCCTCGATGACTTGGAAGAAGGGCGCAACCTCGGCCAGCGTCACGCTGCCGAAGTCGGCAGCCGGTCAAGATCTATGCGCGATCAGTTTCCCAGCGCTGAAAAAGCAGGCCGTCGCATTCCTCAACGAGACGGCGAAAAAGCAGTACCTCGCCGACGCGCAAGCCGCCAAGTAGCGGGCTGGGCGCCGAGGCTCAGCGTAGCTCGCTGGCGAGTCTGCGCGCTGCTGCCTTGCCGGCCAGCCAGGCGCCATCGATCGTCGCCGGACGGTCGATGCTGGTGTGCTCTCCGGCGAGTATGAGCCGCCGATTCAGCCTTCCAAGCGCCACGCGGTCGGCAGGGCTGGCGCTAGGCCCTAAATACGAGTAGGAGCCGCGCGTGAAGCGGTCCGCGCGCCAGTTGGTCTGTTCGCTGGCAAGCGCGGTGGCAGCAGCGCCAAAACCTGAGCGGAGCCGCTCGATCACTGCCGTCGTCATAGCACTCGGGCCGGCCTTCTCTAACGCCGCGGCGTAAGGCCCTCCGGTGAAGCCGACGGCGAGCGCAGTTCCAGTTAGCCGCGAGAGCGGGAAGACACTGATCGTGTTGGCCAAAGGCTCGCCAATCGTGCCGAGCTGATTTGCGGCCTCGGGCCACCACGGTGAGTCGTAGGAGAGGAAGACTTTGTCGAGCAGGCCAAATCCAATCCGCGAGATTGCGCGACGTGAGGCGGCCGGGAGCGGGGGATCGAAGCGAACCCCGCCAGCCTTGAGGACGCCGAGCGGAACGGTCACTACACAACCGTCGGCGCGTACCACCGAGCCCGAGCGGGTTCGCACTTCGACGCCCGACCGGCTCAGTTTGATCGAGGTGACCTCGACTCCGGTCTCCACTTTCGTCCCTTCGGCGATCTTGTTGACTAGCTGCGACGCACCTCCCTTGATCAGCAGGTCGGGGCCGCCATTCCACTCTTCGCCCTCATTGAATCCCCCGAGTGAGAGCTGCGGCGGCGACGCACCGAGGTCAAGCGGCAGCTCTACTCCGAGCAGCCAATTGAGCGCCTCAGCGCTCGTGCCGGTGAGCCCTTGCTTGCGGATCTCTCTGACAAGCGCGGGCGCGAGCTTCGATTGTGGACGATCTTCGGCCTGGCGGTAGAGCGAATCGATGATCCGGTCACGCGCAGCCATTGCCCTCTCGGTGACTGCTTCGCTGACCGGCTTCTGGCCGGCGCTGCGCAGCACGACGCGGTCGTAGTCGGTCGCGACCGTCGTCAGGCCCGCCGACTTTGCAACGGCCGTCAGTGGGTTGCCGCGGCTGTCGTGGATCCATGCGGCGCCTAGATCGATCGTCGTGCCGAAGCGCTCAACGCTGTTGACGCGGCCGCCGATGCGGTCGCGCGCCTCCAGCACCGTTACGTCGAAGCCGCGCTCGCGCAGCGTCGCGGCAGCTCCAAGCCCGGCGAGCCCCGCGCCAACCACGACGATCCGCTTGCGGCCGGCCGCCGGGGCGCTGTCGGCGCAGCCGGTTACCAGTGCGCCCGTGGCAGCGGCCGCGAGCGCGAGCGCTTCACGCCGTGAGAGTTGCGTTCCCGCTCGATCCATCACTTGAAACGCTAGCGCCGCTTGCCGCTCCTGCGCGCTGATTGGGCAGCATCAGCGAGAGCAAGCCGGCGGCGATCACGAAGATCACAGA
>CAJBXY010000233.1 GCA_903959665.1 uncultured Solirubrobacterales bacterium
AGCGCGAGGTCGAAGAGAGCCTCGAACAGACGCGCGAGCCTCAGAGTTAGCGCGGGCGCGGGCCGCGGCGCATCTGAATAGTCACTTCGCGCTCGCACTCTTCCAGCAGCTCGCCGGTATTCGAATCGCGGCTGTTGCCCAGCAGCCTAAGCCGAGCGCTGCCGCGACCGTTGGAGCCGAGCGTTCCGCTGATATGCACCGCAGCAAGGCGGCCGGTGCTGACCGCTGTTGTGTTGATCACAAACCGGTTGCGTCTCATCGTGGCGCGGACGCCGTTGTTGTAAACGCTGAAGGCGACCTTATTGACGCGGCCGTCAGATCTGTCGGTGCAGTTCATAACGGACTGGAGTGTCTTGATCGAAACCTTGCCCGCACTCGTTTTCAGCACCAGAGTCTCTCTGATGAACAGCGTCGAGGTGCCGCCAAATCCGCTCCAGAGAACAGGCGCAGCGGCTGTCGACCCGGTAGGCGAGGCCGATGCGGCGGCAGGAACCGCCAGAAGGCCAGCAGCAATCAGCGCGATCAAGAAACGTTTCATTACAAGAGGCTAGCTGATTGGGATGCTCTACGGGCCGGTTCATTAACCGGTCGCTCAACGCGGCGCGCGCGCCGCTCGCCACAGTGCGGCGGGCAGTTCGGCGAGCTTGTCTGGCAGCGCCGCCGACGGGGAGACGCCAGGGTGGTGGCCGGCGATCCGCACGCGAAGCGCACGGTGGCGGATGCGAAAGCGCAGCGGCGGGATCAGCGTCGTAGCCTCGCCGTCGATTCCCGCCGCTACCGGCTCGCTGGCCGCCAGCTCGATCTCCGGCGTCGTCCATTCACGCCAAGGCCGCCGCAGCACGCCATCGCCGGGCCCCGGCGTCGCAGTTTCAAAGACGGTCACGCCGAGCAGGCCGTCGTCAATCGAGGGTCGCGTTCCGGACGAGAGCAGGCGGCCAACGCGGTAGCGGTTGTTGGATATCAGGATCGCGACCGCGTCCTCGGCATCGCCGCTTTGATCGCCGCCGACCCACTCGAGCTGAAGGCCGCTGCCGTCGGGGCCCGCGACCTCAGGGGCCATGTCCAGCAGCGTGCGCAGCTTTGCGCCACGGTAATCCTCGCGCTGCACGGCCTCCGCGTAGAGGCCCAGCGACACGTTGTTGACGAACACCTGCCCGTTGACTTCGCCAAGGTCGACGAGCTTTTCGCCACCGTTGACGAAGGCGTCGAGGGAGCCGACAAGGTCGTCTCGATCGACGCCAAGGTCGAGCGCGAAATGGTTGCGGGTGCCGGCCGGGATGCAGGCGAAGGGAAGCTCATGTTCGGCGGCGATCGCGGCAACGATTGCTTGCGTGCCGTCACCTCCAGCGGCCGCGAGCGCATCGGCACCCGCGGCGATCTCGGCCAGAACTAGCTGCCGGAGGTCATCGTCGCGGCGGAGCTCGATCGGCTTGATCCCGCGTGCCCGCGCCGCTTCAGCGAGCCCGGCGGCCAGCGCCTTGCCGTCGCCAGATTTCGGATTCCAGAACATCACGGCGGCGCTCGGCGGGGAAGCCGGCGAGAGCTTTGGACCGACCGAGAAGGCGCCGCGCGCGAGCCAGATGCCGCAACCCCAGAGCACGATCGTTGCGACATCGGCGACCAAGTCAATGCTGCCGAGAAGAACAATCACGCTCGCCGCCGAGGCGAGCGCCGCCGCAGCCAGCTCAATCACCCGCCTCGCGCCGCGGTGGATCACGCCGTCGAGGCCGAGCAGCGCCGAGGCCAGCAGCAAGACTGCTGCAACCAGGTGGCTCGGGAAGCTCTCGAGCGTCGCAAGGATCGCCGTAACCGACCCGAGCGCCAGCAGCGCCAGCGCGGCGATCGCCTTGCTGCGAGGGCGGTCGTCGGTTTGTGGCCGGGCGCTGGTCATCTGCTCGCAGGGTAAGGGCTCGGCAGCAGCTCCGGGGGTGGGACTCGAACCCACAACCTAACGATTAACAGTCGTTCGCTCTGCCATTGAGCTACCCCGGATCGCGTACGCCGCTTAGCGACGCAGCGAGCTGCATGGTACGACACCGCCGCAGCGCGGCGCGCATTCGGTTCAAGCCGCGGCGAGCTGCTCGAGCAGTTCGGTCGCTCGGGCGCCTGCGTCATGCGCCGCGTACC
>CAJBXY010000234.1 GCA_903959665.1 uncultured Solirubrobacterales bacterium
CGTTGCTGATGTGGTCGTCGTCGGAATCGTCTCGCTGACGCTGACCGTGTCGGAGCTACCACCTCCGCTGCTGGAGACCAACGCCGCGGCCGCGACGCCGGCACCGATAATCACCAATACAACGATCAGGAGTGTCGTTCGGGTCACGGCTCAAATGCTAAAGCGTCAAGCGGAGAGTGCTTTTCGCAGCCCAGCGATCGCCTTATCGGCAACCTTGCCAAAGCCAAGGCTCAGCGCAGGATCAAAGATCTTCAGCGCGCCCTTCAAAGTCAGCTCAGCGTCGTAGGTGACGAGCGAGCCTGCGCCGTCAGCTTCGACTGTGATCTCATCGACGCTGACGACGGTTGAACTTTCGCCGCGGACGATGAAGCGGTGCGGCGCTTCATAGAGCGTCGTTTCGTAAATCAGCGTGATCGTGCGGCCAAAGAACCCGGCGTCAAGCTCAACGCGGTTGCCCACGCCGAGCGGCCCGTCGTCAAGCCTGCGAGCCGCCGAGATGCCTGGATCCCACTCCGCAGTGGTCGAGAAGTCGGCCAGATAAGCGAAAACTTCCGCCGGCGGCTTCGGGCTCGTGACTGTTTTGTGGGCGTGGGCCATCGTTGGGGAGCGTCACGCATGACGCCCCCTACACGCTAGCGCCCTGATGAATGGAGCTAGCCGGACTCGAACCGGCGGCCTCCTGGGTGCGATCCAGGCGCTCTCCCAACTGAGCTATAGCCCCTCAAATGCGAGTGTACTTAGGGTTGAGCGCCACAGGCTGCCGAGTTGCTTTCTCTCCGCTAGGCTTGCCGAATGGGAATGCTTGATGAGGCGATACGTGAGCATCTGGATCTGAAGCGCCGCCAGGGCGCTGACCCTTCGGAGATCGCGCAGCTTGAAACTGAGGCGCTCGGCGGCGGCAAAGATGCCGAACCCGAGCTAGATGTCGAGGCTGAAGTCGTCGCGGTAGAAGAGAGCGTTGAAGAAGAGAGCGTTGAGGTAGAGGCGATTAGCAGCGAAGAGACGGTTGAAGCCAAACCAGAGCTGCTCGTCGTCGAAGAGTTGGTCGTCGAAGAGGTGGTCGAGCTCGAGCCGGAAGTGAGCCAGCCGACGGAGCAATTCACACCGGCCGAGGTTGAGGCAGCGATGCAGGCCGAACCGATCGTTGAAGCCGAAGCGCAGCCAGCCGAAGCCGAACTGTTCGAAGCCGAAGAGGTAGTCGAAAGTGCTACGCAAGCCGAGAGCAGCGCCGACGACGAGGCCCGCGACGAGCTGGAAGCAACGCCCGATTTCCTCGAAGAGACGCCCGAGCACGACCGGCTCTGGTTCGAACGCAAGCCGCCGCGCGACTTCGACTTCTGAGCCGCTCCGCTAGGGAACGCGGTTCGTCGTCATCGCCCGCTTGAGCAGTTTCACGCTGGCGCTACGTGGCTTGCGCTCGAGCGTCTTGGCGTTGAACGAGTAGAGGCCGAACTTCGGCGCGTAACCGGAAACCCATTCGAAGTTGTCGGTCAAAGACCAGCCGATCCAACCAACGACGTTGGCTTCCTTCGCGACAATTGAGGCACGCATCTGACGCAGATGGTCACGCAGGTAGGCGGGGCGCAGACGGTCTTTAGCATCGGCGATCCCGCTCTCGGTAACGATTACCGGCAGCTTGTAGCTGCCTGCCGTCTTCAGCACCTGGCGGAAACCGGCCGGGAAGATCTCCGAGCCAAAGTCGCTGCAGAGCGTTGGGCAGGGGGCCGCCGTGGGCGCGCGCTGCCAGCGGTAGGAGGTTGACGGCAGGAAGTCGAGCACGGGGATCCGCGGCGTGATCGGAGCACCGAGCGCCGTGGCGCGGCCACGGAAGTAGTAGTTGAGGCCAACGAAATCGGCACGGCGGCCGTGAATCGCGCGCTCGCCGGCGCCGATTTCCCCATCGGCGTTGGCGTCAAAATCACCGTCCACTGCAGCATTGACGAAGATCCGGTTGAAGAGATAGTCGGCGTGTTTGGTGGCGGCGACGTCGGCGGCGCTTGACGGATTGGTCGGCGTGAAAGCGATCATGTTCTGCACCAAGCCGACCTTCGAAGTGCGATCGAGCTTCTTGACCGCTTGATAGGCGACGCTGTTGGCGGCCTCCAGGTTGCGGATCGCCGTCGTCGCGGCAGTGAAGCTGTAAACGCCAGGCGGGAAGTTGCCCTCAACAACGCCAGGAATGTTGGCGTAGCCGTTCGTGACGACGACCATCGGCTCGTTGATTGGTGCCCATCGATC
>CAJBXY010000235.1 GCA_903959665.1 uncultured Solirubrobacterales bacterium
CGTAGAGGCCACGGATGTCGTAGGCCTTGAAGATCTCACTGGGAACTTTCACGATTCGACAGATTAGCCGCGCCAGCCCTCCCTCTGCCGACACCGCGCGCCCAGTCCTGCGAGCATCACGCGCCAATGGGGCCTGAAGCGACACCGGTACTAATTCTTTGCGGCGGCCGCGGAACGCGGCTCCAGCACGAGGGTGCGAGCATTCCGAAGGCGCTCGTGGAGATCGGCGGCATGCCGATCGTCTGGCACGTCGCACAGTGCTACCTGGCGGCGGGCTTTCGCAAGATCTGGCTACTTACCGGGTATCTCGGCGAGCAGATAGAAAGCTTCGTCGCTGAGGCGCCATGGCCCGATGGGGCGCAGGTTGAGTGCATCGCGACGGGAACCGACACGCCTACCGGAGGGCGAGTAGTCGCGGTCGCTGAGAGGCTCGGCAGCTCGGAGTTCTGCCTCACTTACGGCGATGGCGTCAGCGACATAGACCTCGCAGCGTTGCTGCTTGAGCATCAGCAGGCCGGCTCAGCCGTGACGCTCACCGCGGTTCAGCCGGAGCTGCCGTTTGGTGTTCTCGACCTTGATAGTGATCGGGTCTCCGGCTTCCACGAGAAGCCACGCGCCCAGCAATGGATCAATGGTGGCTTTCTCTGCGCCGGGCCGGAATTGTTGGCCGAGCTCAATGTCGATAGCGTGCTCGAGCGCGAACCGCTCGAAGCGCTGGCGACGAGCGGGAAGCTAATGGCTCACCGTCACCGCGGCTTCTGGGCCTGTATGGACACCTATAAGGACACTTTGATGCTTAACGACCTTTACGACCGCGATGAGGCCCCATGGCGGCGTTGGTAGAACCCCCCTACGGGTCCGCGGTGGCCGGGCGAAAGGTTCTGGTAACCGGCGCGCACGGCCTGCTCGGCTCATGGCTGACGAGCAGGCTGGTTCAGCTCGGGGCGGACGTCACGGTTCTCAGGCTTAACCCGCAGCCGCTAAGCCCGCTCGTCCTCGAGTCGGTCGAATCCCAATGCGTTGTGGTCGACGGCGACCTGCTTGATGCTGGCCTCTTGGAGAGGACGGTGGCGACCGCATCGATCGACACGATCGTCCACCTCGCAGCCCAAGCGATCGTCGGCACAGCCAACCTCTCGCCGCGCCCAACCTTCGAGGCAAATGTGCTCGGCACTTGGAATGTTCTTGAGGCGGCGCGACTCGGCGAGGTGGGCCGCGTGATCGTCGCCTCCTCCGACAAGGCTTACGGCTCAAGCCCTGTTCTCCCATACGTCGAGACAATGCCGCTCGAAGCCTCGCACCCGTACGACGCATCAAAGGCCGCTGCCGACATCATTAGCCGTTCCTACTGGGCGACATATGGACTGCCGGTCGCGGTAACGCGCCTGGCAAATCTCTACGGCGGCGGCGATCAAAACCGTTCACGGCTGATTCCCGAGACCGCGGCCGCTGTAATCGCAGGGCGATCGCCGATCATCCGCTCTGACGGATCTCCCGAGCGTGACTTCCTATACGTCGAGGACGCAGTCGATGCTTACCTCGCGGTGCTCGATCTGCTTGATGCAGGTGCCGCCGCCGGCGAGGCATTCAATGCTGGCAGTGGTGTGCCGCGGCGAGCGATCGACGTGGTCGACACGCTCTGCCGGATCGCCGCCTTTCAGCAGGCACCCGACGTTCGCGGCGCCGGCGTACCCGAGGGAGAGATTGATCGCCAATACATCGATTCCGCCAAGCTCCACGGCCTTACGGGGTGGGAGCCGAAGGTTGGCCTTGAAGAGGGGCTGGCGTTGACGCTCGATTGGTACCGCGAGCACCCTGAAGTGCTCGCCGATTGATCCGGGCATTACCATTCGCTAAGC
>CAJBXY010000236.1 GCA_903959665.1 uncultured Solirubrobacterales bacterium
CGTTTCGAGGCGGAGGGGGCTGAGGCGCTTCACGCTGAGCTCGCTGCGCAGGCGCCCGCGGCGGCGTCGCGGATCAACGTCGCAGACCGCCGCCGGCTATTGCGGGCGCTCGCGCTACTGGGCGAGGGCCACTCGATTGATGATCAAGCGGGCGGAATCTGGACCTCGCAGATGAGGCATCGAACCCGACTGATCGGACTCAATCGCGAGCGCAACGAGCTTTACGAGCGGATCGATGCCCGCGTCGACGCGATCGCCGCCGCTGGCGGCGCCGAGGAGGTCGCCGCTGCGCTCGCGGCCGGCGCCTCGCGAACGGCGCAGATGGCGCTCGGCTTTCGCGAACTGCCCGGCGGTGAGCTTCAGGCGATGAAGCAGGCTACGCGCCGCTACGCAAAGCGTCAGCTCACTTGGCTGCGGAAGTTGGAGGCCGCTGAGCTCTTCGAGCTGGGCGGAGCGCGCACAGCGCAGCAGGTAGCCGAAGCGATTCTTGCCACCGGCAGCCCGGCGGCAGCGTAGGCTTCAGCCGATGGAACTTGAGCGGTGGCAGGCGCTTGGCAATGAGTATCTGATCGTCGACCGCGAACGGCTTCGCTTCCAGCTGAGCGCCGCCGCCGTCCGCCTGCTCTGCGACGAGGCCAGCGGGCTCGGGGCCGATGGGATCCTTGAACTGAGCGACGATGAGGACGATGCGGTTAGCGCTGCGCTTACGATCTGGAACTCCGACGGCTCGCAGGCTGAGCTGTCCGGCAACGGGTCGCGGCAGGCGTTCCTCTATCTGCGAGCCTGCGGCTGGACCGATTCCAATTCGCTTGCGATCAGGACGCCGGCCGGAATCATCACAGCCGAACTGACAGGGCCCGACAGCGCGACCGTCCAGATCGGCCAGGCGAGCACAGCGAGCAGCCAGTTCCCGGACGGCCCCAGCGACGGCCGCGCCGAGATCGAGATCGATCAGGCCGGCGAGTCGTTCCAGTTCGTTTCGGTAGGGAATCCGCAGTGCGCGTTCGAAGTCGAGTCGGCGGACGCGCTAGACGCGCTCGATCTCGGCCGGATTGGGCCGATCGTCGAAAACGATGCGCGGTTTCCGGCGCGCACGAACGCGAGCTGGTGGACCGCTCTTGGCGAGGGCAGGATAAGGGCGCGGATCTTCGAGCGCGGAGTCGGTGAGACGGCCTCCAGCGGAACCGGCGCCAGCGGCGCGGCGGTCGCCAGCGTGCTGGCCGGCGGCAGCAGCCCGGTGACCGTGGTGCTCGACGGCGGTGAACTGCTCGTCGAGGTAGATCGATCGTTGAACGTCGAACTGAGCGGCAGCGCAAACCTTGTAGAGAAGATTCGGCTGAGCGACCAGATGCTGGCACGCGTCAGCAACGCTTAAGCGTCAGTTGGCGTGAAGCTGCGGGTTCAGCGAACCCCAGTCGCCGCCGCGCGCCAGCGCCTCAACGGCGCCGCTGACGCTGTTTCTCCTGAACAGGAGATTCGACGTGCCGCTCAGCTCACGCGCCTTCATCTGCGTTCCCTCCGCGGTAGTGACGACCGTCCCAGCGGTGATGTACAGGCCGGCCTCAACGACGCAATTATCGCCCAGTGAGATGCCGACCCCTGCGTTGGCGCCGATCAGGCAGCCCTCACCGACGCTCACTCTCTCACTGCCGCCGCCTGAGAGTGTGCCCATCAGCGAAGCGCCGCCGCCTATGTCGGTCCCGGCGCCAACACAAACTCCGGCGCTGATCCGCCCTTCGACCATTGACTCGCCGAGCGTGCCGGCATTGAAGTTGACGAAGCCCTCGTGCATCACGGTCGTCCCTGGGGCAAGGTGAGCTCCCAGGCGGACGCGGTCGCTGTCGCCAATCCGCACTCCCTCCGGGACGACGTAGTCGGTCATTCGCGCAAATTTGTCGACAGAGCGCACCTGCAGCGCTCGTCCGGCGGCCATGAAGCGCATCCGGGTGGCGGCAAACCCCTCGGCAGCGCACGGCCCGGCGTCTGTCCATACGACGTTGGTCAGGACGCCGAAGATGCCATCAAAGTTGAGGCTCCCAGGAGGCGCAAGGCGGTGGGAGATCAGCTGGAGGCGAAGGTATCCGTCGTAAGCGTCGGCGGCTGGCGCGCTGCAGTCTGCAATCACGGTCAGCACGCAGACGCTCCGAACAGCGCGCAGGTCATCGGTTCCGACGGCGTCGCCTAGTTCGGCGGCCCCAAGTTCAGCGGCGTGGTGGCCGTGAATCTCAACCGTGCCGGAGCCGCCGTCGTGGCCTGCGGCGCGGATCAGCTCATTCGGGGCGTTGGCAAGGCCAAGGGCAGGGGAGGGGAAGAGGACCTCGAGCACGCTGCCGTTCTCGGCGATCGAGGCCAGCCCAACGGCCCATGCGCCCTCTGTGATTAGATCGGTCATCGCGCCGAATCTACTGCCCTAGCTCCAATAATGCTGCTGCCGCGGCCTCGCACTGTTCGATCGGCGGAACGAGCGCTACCCGCACGTAGCCTTCCCCGCCACGACCAAAGATCCGCCCCGGCGCAACCAGCACGCCGGCATCGAGCAGTCGCCGAGCGGCGGCTTCGTCGTCGCCATCGCCTTCAACCTCGCACCAAAGAAAGAACGATGCAGGCCCGCCGACCGATTTCAGCCCTGCGCTCTCGAGCGGGCCGGTCATGATCTCCCGCTTCATCGCGTAGCGCTCGCGCATCGCGGCGACGTGATCCTCATCACCCCAGGCTGCGGTCGCTGCTCGTTGCACGAAGTTCTGTGGTGTCACGCCAATCGATGGACGGACGTCCTTCATCGCGCCAATCAGCAGTGGATCGCCGCAGACCGAGCCGGAGCGGTAGCCGGCCATCGCCGAGCGCTTCGAAAGAGAATTGAAGGCGAGAATGTGTGTTGGGTCGGCAAGCTGCAAGACCGAGGCGGGTTTCGCGTCTCCGAGGTAGATCTCGCTGTAGGCCTCATCGGAGGCGAGCACAACGCCGTGACGGCGGCATCGCTCCGCGAGCTCCTCGTAGAAGGCAAGCGGGGCAGCAGAACCGGTCGGGTTATTCGGCGAGTTGATCCAGATAACGGCAAGCCGCCGCCACGCCTCCTGCGGGATCGCGTCGATTGCAGGCAGCCAGTCGGAAGCGGCGTCAAGCGGCAGTTCAAGCAGCTGACCGCCGGCCAGCCGAGTGCTGCGCGCGGCGACCGGGTAACCGGGCGTCGTTACCGCGACTAGGTTGCGTTCGCCACCGGCCCAAAGCAGTAGCCCTGCGAGGTGGTAGATCGCTTCCTTGCTGCCGAGCGTCGGCAGCACTTCTATTGAGGGGTCGAGCCGAGCGCCGTAGCGACGATTCACCCAGCCAGCGATTGCCTCGCGAAGCTCGGCCGCGCCGCTCGCAAGTGGGTAGCTGGAGTACTCCTCGGCAAGGACGGCCTCAACGAGCGCTTCGCGGATAAAGGCTGGCGTTGGCTCCCGCGGGACACCGATCCCAAAGTCGATCACCGACAGCCCTTTCTGCTCGCGCGCCGCCCGCCGCTCTGCGAGCTCGTTGTAGGGATAGGCGCCGAGCTCCTCAACTAGCGGGTGGATCTCCATCAACGGCCCTCAAGCGCGAGCCGCTCAAGCGTTTGGTACGAGAGGGCAAGCGCATCAAGCTCGACGCTCTCGTCAACGGCGTGGGCTGCCGACGGGGCGCCAGGCCCGAAGTTGATCGCAGCGATCCCAGCACCCTCAAATTCAGCTACCGGTGTCCAAGCCTGCTTCGGCTCAACCGGCGCGCCGACAATCTCAATCAGTTGCGCGGCCAGCGGCTCGTCGATCCGCACCGCGCCCGATGGCGAGCTGCTCTCAATCTCAATCTCCCCGAACGGTTCGCAGATCGAGCGCAGCCGCGCCTCTGCGTCGTCAAGCGAGATCCCTGGAGGGAAGCGGTAGTTGAGATAGGCGGAAGCCTCACCGGGAATAACGTTGCGTGCGATCCCGCCGGAGACGCTGGTGACGGAGATCACCTCACGAAAGATCAAGCCGTCGAATCGATGCTCGACCGGCTCCAGTGCGGCGATCGCAGCGATCCCTTCTCCGAGCCGATCGATCGCGTTGTCGGCGAGCCATGGCCGCGCCGAGTGGCCGCTGCGGCCGCTGAAGCGCCAAGTTGCGCCGCAGTTGCCTAGGCAGCCCGCCTGGATCATGTTTGACGTTGGCTCCATCATCAGCGCAAGGTCGGCTGACTGAAGGCCAGCGTTTGCCGCCAGTAGGGGAGTCAAAGAGCTCTCATCGGCCGGGAGTTCCTCGCGACTGAAGAAGAGAAAGCCGAAATCTACGCCGCCCTGCTCTCCTTGGCCAACCCCGGCGAGCGCCAGTTCGATCATCACTGCCAGCGACCCCTTCATGTCCGATGCGCCGAGGCCATGAACGCTGTTCGCGTCAATCGAGCCAGGAATGTTGCCTTGAGCAGGCACGGTGTCAAGATGGCCGGCGAGGATCACGAACGGCCTCTCTTTTCGCCGTCGCGAGCCGCCAACAAGGCAGCAGTCACCTAACTCTTCGACCTCAACGCCACCGCCGCGCAGGATCGAGCTAACGTGCGCGGCGATCGCTTCCTCGCCGCGGGAAGGGGAAGGAATGTTGATCAATTCAAGCGTTCGGGCGCCGATTCGGCTGGCAAGTTCGTCGCTCATCGGTTCGACGCTAGCGCCCTGAGGGCGTGAATGTCGCCGCCGGACAACCGCTCACCAGTTCGCGCCGCTAGCGCGCCGCGCGCTCTACACTGCCATTGACGTGCAGGAGCGCAATCGCCATGGCCGCAGCTCCGCTCCACGCGCCAGCTCCAGCGAGCGCGAGGGGCGCGCCAAGCAGCGCGCGTTCTGCATTGCCGCCTCGCCCGAGGAGCCGGACCTCGAGGAGCTCTACGAGCTGCTCGCTACGGCCGGCGTCGCCGTAGTTGGCGCCGTCACGCAGCGCCGCGAGACGGTTCACCCGAACACCTATCTTGGCTCCGGCAAGCTCGAAGAGGTTGCCATCCTTGCCAAGGCGGCAGACGCCAACGTGATCGTCTGCGATGACGAACTCACGCCGCGGCAGGAGCGCAATCTTGAGCAGGAACTGCGGATCCCTGTGGTCGACAGGACTGCCGTGATTCTTGACATCTTTGCCGGGCACGCACACACAGCTGACGGCAAGTTGCAGGTCGAGCTCGCGCAGCTGGAATACAACATGGCTCGAATGCGCGGACTGTGGACGCATCTCGAACGGCTCGGGGGCGGAATCGGCACGCGCGGCCCCGGTGAAAGCCAGATTGAAACCGACCGTCGGCTTGCTCGCGACCGAATCTCGGCGCTGCGCCGCCGGCTCAAGGCGGTCGGCGAAGCGCGCCAAACAATGCGGGCCGAGCGCGAGCGAACGAAACTGCCGATGTTCGCTCTCGCCGGTTACACCAACGCCGGTAAGTCGACGCTGATGGCCGCCCTCACCGGCGCCGATGTTGAAATCCGCGACCGCCTCTTCCATACGCTCGATCCAACGACGCGAGTGATGGAATTGGGCGGCCGCACGGTGCTGGCTACAGACACCGTCGGTTTCATCCGTAAATTGCCGCACCAGCTTGTCAAGGCGTTCGGGGCGACGCTTGAGGAAACACGCCGCGCCGAGCTGATCGTTCACGTCGTTGATGCCTCAGCGCCCGAGGAGCTGATGGCAGAGATGCTGTCAACGGTTGAGATGACGCTCGAGCAGATCGGCGCAGCTGACCAGCCGAGGCTGCTGGTTTGTAACAAGATCGACCAGGCCGATCAGGATCGAATCACTCAGCTGCGCCTGCTGCACCCCGGAGCTGTGCTGATCTCAGCTCTCGACGGAACAGGGTTGGATGAGCTGCGCGCAAGGATCGAGACGGTCTTCCTTTCTGAGATGCAGGCAGTCGACCTGCTGCTTCCGTTCTCAGCCGGCGCCGAGCTCGCTGAGCTGCACACGCTCGCCGCTCAGATTGAGCGCGACGACACCGCCGAAGGAGTCCGCATACAGGCAATGTTGTCTGCCGACGTGGCGGTCCGTTTTGAACGCTTCGCAGTCGCGCCGAGTGTGAGCGGGCGATGACTGAACTGCGCTTCTCGAAGACCGACCCGCGCGCGAAAACCCCCACGCGAGCGCATCCTGGCGACGCTGGCCTTGACCTCTGCTGCCTCGAAGCCGTTGAGCTTGGCGCCGGCCAACGCGCGCGCGTTGCCACCGGAATTGCCGTCGAATTGCCAGCTGGCCACGCTGGCTTGATCGTCCCGCGCTCCGGTCTGGCTGCGCGGCACGGCCTTTCGATCGTGAATGCTCCGGGATTGATCGACGAGGGCTATCGCGGCGAGCTGCAGGTGTTGCTGCTTAACACCGATTTCGAGCAGGCGCTCAGCTTGGAGGCGGGGGAGAGGATCGCGCAGCTTGTAGTGATCAGCGTTACCGAGCTGGCATTGGTTGAGGTCGACTCGCTGGACGAAAGTTCGCGCGGCGAGCAGGGCTTTGGATCAAGCGGGCGCTAGGCGCTGACGCCAGCCGCCGCGCAGGCCGCCTTGTGAGCTGCAAGTTCGAGAGTGTCGTCCAGTGGAGCGAGCCGCTCGCGATCGCCGATCGCAGTCGCGATCAGCCAGTCGGCGAACCAGCAGTTCGCCGGGAGCAACGGACCGTGTAGGTAGGTGCCGATCACGTTGCCCTCGCGGCAGCCCTCTTCGCCGCTAACGCCATCGTTGCCCTTACCTTTGATCACGCGGCCGAACGGCGCGCCGTTGCCGATCAGGCGGGTGCGCCCGCCATGGTTCTCGAAGCCGGCGAGGACGGCTCGGGGCGGGGCGCCCGGCAGCGACGCTTCAATCGCGACGTTGCCGATCAGGCGGGGGCCGCTGCCGCGCACCGTTTCTACATCGAGGATTCCAACCCCCTCGATTCGCTCGTCTCCGAGCTCATACCAGTGGCCAAGGAGTTGATAGCCGCCGCAGATGCCCAGCAGCACGGCGCCGTTTGCTGCAGCGGCAATCAATCCGCTGCGCTTATGTTCGATCAGGTCGGCGGCGCAGCGGCGCTGATCGTCGTCCTGCCCGCCGCCAAGGTAGATCAGATCAAAGCGTTCAGGGTCGATCGGTTCGCCGAGTCCAACCGCTGTCACGTCGGCTTCGATTGAACGCCACCGACAACGGCTTTCGAGCACGGCGATGTTGCCGCGGTCGGCGTAGATGTTCAGCTGCTCCGGGTAGAGCGCGGCGATCCGCAGTCGCGCCTTACCCATTGAGGCAGACCACCACCGATCCAACGTATTCAGCGGTCGCAGGAATCTGCCGGCGCGGCGCGATCGCCAAACCCGCAGCCGCGCCCTCGGCCTCGAGCTGATCGGCGGTCGTGAGGTCGATCCAGTCTGTCGCAGCACGAACGACGAGCGATCCGTCGCCAGTGACGATCTCGCGCCGCCGCTCAATTCCAACTTGGCCGTCCCGTTCGCGCAGCGCCGTCGCTCTCGTCGAGTAGGAAGAGGAGCCAACTGTGCAGCTGTCGGCCTCAAGCTGTTCGCCTCCGCTGGCCCCTTCTTCGTCATCGAGCAGGTCCGCGATCGCCAGCGCCAGGCA
>CAJBXY010000237.1 GCA_903959665.1 uncultured Solirubrobacterales bacterium
CACCCAGCCGCTGCCGTGGTTGCCCATCTCTTCGAGGCGGCCCTTGCGCAGCGCCAAAAGCTGCGTGACGGCGCCAACGTGCTCTTCGGGAACGTCGATCGTCAGCTCCTCGACCGGCTCGCTGAGAACGCCGTCAATTTCGCGCGTTACCACCTGCGGCTGCCCGACCGTCATCTCAAAGCCTTCGCGCCGAAGTTGCTCGACGAGGATCGCCAAGGCAAGTTCACCGCGGCCTTGAACCTCCCACGAGTCGGGGCGTTCGGTCGGCAGGACGCGCAGCGCGACGTTGCCGACCATCTCGGCGTCGAGACGGCCGAGAATCTGGCGAGCGGTTAGCTTCGAGCCGTCCTTGCCGGCCAGCGGCGAAGTGTTGATGCCGATCGTGACACTGAGGCTCGGCTCGTCGACGGCGATCAGCTCGAGCGGGCGAGGATCTTCGGGATCGGCGAGCGTCTCGCCGATCGTCACTTCGGAGATGCCGGCAACAGCAACAATTTCGCCCGGGCCAACCTCCTCCGCTTCGACGCGGTCGAGCGCCTCGGTGATGAAAAGGTCGGTCACCTTTACGTTCTCGATCGTGCCGTCGCGTTTGCACCAGGCGACCTGCTGGCCACGTTTGACGGTGCCGTCGTGGACGCGGCAGATTGCCAGGCGGCCGAGGTAGTCGGAGGCGCCGAGGTTCGTGACCTGCATCCGCAGCGGAGTATCAGGGTCGAAGGTGGGGGGAGGGATCGTTTCGACCAGAAGATCAAGCAGCGCCTTGAGGTCCTCACCTTGCGTTTCGGCGTCAAGCGAGGCGGTTCCGGCCTTGGCGTTGGTGTAGACGATCGGGAAGGCGATTTGATCCTCATCGGCTTCGAGATCGAGGAAGAGCTCTTCAACTTCGTGCACGACCTCGGCGACGCGGGCGTCGGGGCGGTCGATCTTGTTGACGACGAGAATCACCGGCAGCTTCGCTTCAAGCGCCTTGCGCAGCACGAAACGCGTCTGCGGTAGCGGACCTTCGCTGGCGTCGACGAGCAGCAGGACGCCGTCGACCATGAAAAGGCCGCGCTCCACCTCGCCGCCGAAGTCGGCGTGGCCAGGCGTGTCGATGATGTTCAGTTTCACGCCTTCGTATGGGATTGAGGCGTTCTTGGCGAGGATCGTGATCCCCTTTTCGCGCTCCAGATCCATCGAGTCCATCACGCGGTCGGTAACTTCAGCGCCTTTGCGGAAAGCGCCGGACTGTTGCAGCATCGCGTCAACGAGAGTGGTTTTGCCGTGGTCGACGTGCGCGATAATCGCGACGTTGCGGATGTCGTTGCGTTCAGCCATGGCTAGTTGACCTCGCCTTCGGGACGTCCCGAATGGAAAGGCCGTGTAATGAGAGTAGTAGGCAGCGGCATTGCGCCCACTGCCGATAACCAAACCGTCACCGTCGGGGAGCCGGCTCAGCGTTAGCCTCAGCTACTTATGATCACTCAAATGTTGACCGGGAAGACGTCGATGGCGATTGTTCTGGCCGGAGCGCTACTCGCGCTGCCCGCGGCAAGCGCTAGCGCTGCCAAAGCGCCTGCGCCACTGAAGATCCTCGTCTCCAATGACGACGGGGTTAAGGGCGAAGGGATGAGCGCGCTTGTCAAAGCGCTGCGCAAGGAGGCGAAGGTCACGTTGACCGTTGTAGCCCCGGCGGCCAACCAGTCAGGCACCGGCGGCAAGACGACGCCGGGCGCTCTTTCGGTTCAGAAGACGACGACGCTCGGAGGTTTCCCCGCTGTAGCTGTCAATGGCTTCCCCGCCGACAGCGTCAACTACGCGCTTGACAAACTCCTGACCGGC
>CAJBXY010000238.1 GCA_903959665.1 uncultured Solirubrobacterales bacterium
GACGACCCGGCCGCGGCAATGAGGTACACGGAGGCGCGAATGACGCGCCTGGCGACCGAGATGCTGCGCGACCTCGACATGGACACGGTCGATTTCGTTCCCAACTACGACGGCCGTACGCAGGAGCCGACGGTGATGCCGGCGCGCTACCCAAACCTGCTCGTCAACGGCTCCTCGGGAATCGCTGTCGGCATGGCGACGAACATTCCGCCGCACAACCTTGGTGAGGTGATCGCCGCGACGATCGCATTGATCGACGACCCCGACATCTCGCTTGACGGCCTGATGAAGCACGTCAAGGGCCCCGATTTCCCAACCGGCGGCACGATCCTCGGCGTTCAGGGCATCCGCGACGCTTACGAGACCGGCCGAGGCCGCGTTCGCGTGCAGGCCAAGGCGCACATCGAGCCGCTGACGCAGGGCAAAGAAGCGATCGTCGTGACCGAACTGCCTTACATGGTCAAGAAGGGCGGCGAGGGCGGCCTGATTCAGAAGATCGCGGCGCTCGTCCACGAGAAGAAGATTCCCGACATCACCGACCTGCGCGACGAATCAGACCGCAACGGAATGCGGCTCGTGATCGAGCTCAAGCGCGACGTGATTCCGAAGGTCGTTCTAAACCAGCTCTACAAGCACACCTCGATGCAGTCGACCTTCGGCGTCAACACCGTCGCGCTCGTTGACGGCGTGCCACGCACGCTCTCACTACGCGAAGTCTTGACCGCCTACGTCGCCCACCAGCGCCAGGTTGTTGTTCGCCGCGCCAAGCACGAGCTAGGAATCAAGGAGGCGCGCGCGCACATCCTGCTCGGCCTGCTGATCGCGCTCGACAACCTTGACGCTGTGATCAAGCTGATCCGCGCCGCGCCGGACCGCGACGTTGCGCGCGAGAAGCTGGTCAAGGACTTCAAGCTCTCAGCAATTCAGGCCAGCGCGATCCTTGAGCTTCGCCTCGCGCAGCTGACCGCTCTCGAATCAGACGCGATCAAGAGCGAGCACGATGACGTGATGGAGCGAATTCGCGAGCTCCGTGAGCTGCTCGGCAGCGAGCAGGCGGTGCTCGATCTGATCAAGGAGGAGCTAAGCGAAATCAACGAGCGCTTCGCCGACGAGCGGCGCACGCTGATCTCGCAGAGCGAGGATGAGATCGACATTGAGGACCTGATCGCCGACCAGCAGATGGTGATCACGATCACGCAGACCGGCTACATCAAGTCGCTGCCGCTCGGCACCTACCGCCAGCAGCAGCGCGGCGGCCGCGGCGTAACCGGGATGGACATGAAGGACGGCGACTTCATCGAGCACCTCTTCGTCTGCTCCTCGCATGACTTCCTGCTCTTCTTCTCAAACCGCGGCAAGGTCTACCGCTCGAAGGTTTATGAGCTGCCAGAGGCCTCGCGGACGGCCAAAGGTCGCGCGCTCGTAAACGTTCTGCCGCTGCGTGAAGGCGAGCGGATCGAATCGGTGCTCGCGACGCGCGACTTCACAGAGACGCAGTACCTCGTCTTCGCGACGAAGAAGGGGACGGTCAAGAAGACCGAGCTGCAGGAATACAACACGCCGATCAAGGCCGACGGCATTATCGCGATCAAGATCCGTGATGACGACGATCTGATCGTCGTCCGCGGCGTTGACAAGGACGACGAGGTGCTGATCACCTCGCGCGCCGGGTTGACGGTGCGCTTCGCCGAATCGGACGCCCGATCGATGGGGCGCAGCACCAGCGGCGTCAAGGGGATGGACGTAGGCGATAAGAGCGAAGTGATCGCGATGGACATCGCCCGTGACGACATGGATCTGCTCGTGATCACCGACAATGGCTATGGCAAGCGCACGCAGGTGCGCGAGTACCGCAAGACCAAGCGCGGCGCCAAGGGCGTCAAGACGATCACGATGACTGAGGCGAAGGGCGGGCTCGCAGGCGCGCTGGTAGTGCGAGAGCACCAGGATCTGATCTTCATCTCACGCGAGGGGATGGTTCAGCGCACTGCGGCCAGCGGTATCAATCGCTACGGGCGGGGCGCTCAGGGCGTCAAGACGATGAACGTCCGTGACGGTGACGTCGTCAGCGCCGTAGCGATGGTCGTAGAGGACGCCGAAGGCAGCGCTGGCGAAGCGGAGCTCGACGGCGACGAGCTGGAGGCGACGACCGAAGAGGTCGGCGAAGAGGCCGAGATCGTCGAAGCAGAGCTTGAGCCGGAAGAAGACGTCGCTGAAGAAGAGGACGAGGCTGAGGCGGCCGACGAAGAAGACGAGTAGCTCGCTGCAAAGGAAAAGGGCGCCGGATCTAGGACCCGACGCCCTTCCCAACAGCTGACTGAATTTAAATCGGCCGATCGTTCTTCACTCGCCACTCTGGCGGGCGGCCGGGGGGACCAGCTCCGGCGAATCGGTCAACGGTGTCCCGGATTGGATTTCCGCTTAGCGGGTCCAGCCAACCGCGCTAGCGGCCGGTCACCTCCAGGGTCCCGAAAAACATTGGTCTGTCGATTTGGAC
>CAJBXY010000239.1 GCA_903959665.1 uncultured Solirubrobacterales bacterium
AAAGCCGACGCTCTCACATTGACGCTCGGCGAGCCCGGCCCGCAGGCGCCGGCTTCACTACTGCCAGCCGATCGAATGACGCTGATCGCAGACGCCGCCGCGCTTGGCGAGAGCGACGGTTAGTAAAGATCCAAATGTCCTCGATGCCGGCAAGCGCAGGGGTCGCCAGCCTGCCCGAGCTGCTCGTCAGCACGAGGCAGCGAACGCTGGAGCTGATGGCGGCGATCAGCGATCAAGACCTCGAACGCCAGATCGACGCGATCATGAGCCCGCTGGTTTGGGACATCGCCCACATCGCCGCTTACGAGGACCTCTGGCTGGTTCACCGCGGCGGTGGCCAGCCGCTGCTGCGGCCGGAATTGGCGGCGCTCTACGACGCCTTTGAAACGCCGCGCGCGGTCCGCGGCGAGATCGCGCAGCTAAATGCTCCACAGGCGCGCGAGTACCTCGCCGCCGTGCGCGAGCGGGCCTTTGAGCTTGCCGCTCAGCAGCCGCTCGACACTGAGATCGTCGAAATGGTTCTGCGCCATGAGCTCCAGCACCGTGAGACGATCTGCCAGACGCTGGCGCTGGCGCAGCTGTCAGGTTTTGACCCCGACTTCCGCGAGCCACTGCCGGGCGCGCCCGCAGGCCACAGCGGCCTGGAGTTCGTCGAGATCGAAGGCGGCGATCTCGCTGTCGGCGCCAGCGGCGAGCAGTTCGCCTACGACAATGAGATGCCCCAGCGCGAGCTGCGCGTTGAGCGTTTCGAGCTTGGGCGCACGCCTGTTACAAACGCCAGCTGGTTGGAGTTCGTCTCCGAAGGCGGCTACCGCGAGCGGCAATCGTGGAGCGAAGACGGCTGGGCCTGGGTCAACGACGTGGCAGCTGGAGCGCCGCTCTACTGGGATCTCACTGAAGCTGGGCAGCCGACCGAACTGACCAGCTGCGGCCCGCGCGCGCTCGACCCTGACCGCCCGGTTGCCCACGTCAGCTTCTACGAGGCCGAAGCGTTCGCTCGCTCGCGCGGCGCGCGGCTACCGAGCGAGTTCGAATGGGAGGCCGCGGCGCAGTGGCAGGGCGGCGCGCCGAGCGATCGCAGCGCCGCCAACGTCGGCCAAGCGAGCTTCGACACCGCGCCGGTCGGCGCCTACCCAGGCGGCGCCGCCGACTGCGGCGCGCTCGATCTAATCGGCAACCTTTGGGAGTGGACGGCCAGCGAGTTCGACGGCTACCCGGGTTTCAGAGCCGACCCCTACCCCGAATATTCGGAGGTCTTCTTCCGCAAGGGTTACCGCGTGCTGCGCGGCGGCTCGTGGGCGACCGATGGCCGCGTCGCCACGCCAAGCTTCCGCAATTGGGACCTGCCGCAGCGCAGGCAGATCTTTAGTGGCCTGCGGCTCGCGCGCGACTTGCCCAAATGAGCGAACGCGTGCGCGTGATCTGCCCGCTCAACGAGAGCGATGAGCGCACGCTCGCCGACGACGTTCTCGACGGCCTGACGCGCCCATTCAAAGAGCTGGCGCCAAAGCACTTCTATGACGAGGTCGGCGGCGAGCTCTTCGACCAGATCTGCGAGCTTCCGGAGTACTACCCAACGCGCGCCGAACGCTCAATCCTTGAAGCCGACGGAGCCGAGATCGTCGCCGCCTCCGGAATGGCAGAGCTCGTTGAGCTCGGTTCGGGAACGGCCGAGAAAACAATGATCCTGATCGACCAAGCGGCCGCGGCAGGAACGCTCCAGCGCTACGTGCCGTTCGACGTAACCGAAGCGATGGTGCGCCGCTGCAGCGAGATCTGCGGCGAACGCTT
>CAJBXY010000240.1 GCA_903959665.1 uncultured Solirubrobacterales bacterium
AGCGCTCTTTAAGAAGAACATGATCCGCCGCACAATCTTCACCGCTGTGCCGTGGTTCCTGATGGACATCGCGACCTACGGCGTCGGCATCTTCACGCCAACGTTGCTGGCGGCGATCGCCGTCAAGGGCGCAAACACCAACTTCCTGACCGACGACATCACGGCAACGGCAGGGACGGCGATCCTCGACGTCTTTCTGCCGCTGGGCTTCCTGACAGCGATTTTGCTCGTCGATCGCGTTGGCCGTGTACCGCTCCAGATGGCAGGTTTCGCGATGATGACGATCGCACTTGTGATCCTCGCTGTCGGCGAAGGCCTCAGCGGCGGCCCCGAGGCTCACCTGCCGCTCGTGCTGGTCGGCTTTGCGATCTTCAACTTCTTCATGAACGCCGGCCCCAACTCGACCACTTACGCTCTCCCGGCCGAGGTCTTCCCCTCCGAGATTCGAGCCGCAGGCCACGGCTTCGCTGCCGCCTGCGCAAAGCTTGGCGCCGCGGTTGGCGTCTTCCTATTTCCGATCCTGCTCGATTCGATCGGCACCAGCGCGCTGCTCTACTGCGTCGCCGGCACGACCTTGCTAGCGCTGGTCATCACGCGCGTCTTCAGGGTTGAAACGATGGGCAAGTCGTTCGACGAGATCTCCGGCCGCAAGCTGCAAGAGCTCTCCCCGCGCCCGTCGCCGCCTTGATCCCCGGCTCGATCGCCCGCGCCGTGGCCTGCGCCCTGAAGTAAGTACCGCCAAGGGGATTCGAACCCCTGTTTCCGCCGTGAGAGGGCGGCGTCCTAGTCCCCTGGACGATGGCGGCTTGCGAGGCGCAGAATAGCAATCCGCGCGGTGCTATTGTCGCCGTCAGCTACGCGGATGTGGCGGAATTGGTAGACGCGCACGGTTCAGGTCCGTGTGGAGGAAACTCTGTGGAGGTTCGAGTCCTCTCATCCGCATCCAACCAAGTTAGGCTCCGTCAGTGAAGACTCTCGTGATTTCAGATGGTGGAGCACTCGCCAACGAGACGGTCAAGGAGCTGCGCGCCGATGGAAGCGAGCCGCTCGTGCTGCGCGACCCCAACGACAAGGCAATCCAGCGCGCCTTGGAGACGCCAGTCGAGCGGGTTGCCGTAGTTGCGCGTGATGACATTGTCGCGCTGCGCCTGGCGCTCGTCGTTGAGCACTTCAGGCCAGGGGTTGAACTCGTCGTCACGGTCTTCGACCGCACTATCGCCGGCGAGTTACAGCGCTCCGTTCCGCGCTGCCGCGTCGTTTCGTTGGCCGACATTGTCGCGCCGTCGCTGGCAGCGCCCTGCATCGCGGCCGCGCCCCCGAAGCGAGTCGGCCTCGATCTATTCGGTCAGCTCGGAGGGATGCTCAACCCAACCTACGCTGGAGCCCGCATCTTGATCGCGGGCCTTTCTGGCCTTCTGAGCGTCTTTCTGCTCGACGCTGTTTTGCTCGCTGCCGTTTTGAAACTGACGCCGGTCGACGCAATCTATGGCGCCGCGCGCACACTCACAACGGTCGCCGCCGAGCCGGAAGTCTCGAGCGGCCCGGCCTGGTTGAAGCTCTTTTCAGCGCTGACAATGCTGCTGACTATTGCCTTCGCGGCAATGTTCACGGCCGGCCTTGTGCAGCGGCTAATCGACCCGCGACTGACAACGATCATTGGCCGGCGCTCTATTCCGATGCATGGCCACGTGATCGTGATCGGCCTCGGACAGGTAGGTCTGCGACTCTGTTCGCTGCTGCGTGACAGTGGCATCGCAGCGGTTGCGGTCGAGGTCGCTGAAGACGCGCCCAACGTCAGGCTGGCTCGCGGCTACGGAATACCTGTCGTGATTGGCCATGGCGAGGATCGCGAAATCCTCAGGCGAGTCCACGTCGACCGCGCGCGCGCGCTTGCCGCCGTAACCTCCAGTGACCTAACGAATGTTGAGGTCGCTGTGGCCGCTCGCGCTGCGCGCGACTCACTCGAGATTGTTGTGCGCGTACGCGAAGGCGACGTTGCCGAAGAGACGCAAACGTTAGTCGGACTCGGCCATATGAGAGACATCGACCAGTTCGCCGGCGTCTCGCTAGCAGGATTGCTCAATTCCGCATCACCGTTGGCGCCGAAACCGTCGCCCGCTGCTGGCTTGGGCAGTACTATTGCGTAATGAGAGAGGTGCGTCGTTCGCGTGGTCTACTAGTTCTTCCCGCCCTAATCGTTGCGATTGCTGCCGCGATCCCCGCCGCGGCGGGCGCTCAAGCCACGGCAACGCCGCCGAAGGTCGTCAAGCCCGAGCTTCCGGCCGGCACAATTACTAAGACCTACAAGGTGCCTCTCTCGATCAAGTCGGGGCAGAACCTCAACCTTTACGATTACATCAAGGCCGACCAGCGCCCAAGTGAAGAGGGCTGGATCATCGGCTTCAAGCCGGATCTCAAGCTCGCCGACGGCAGCACGCCGCCGGTTGATCAGATCCACCTCCACCACCTCGTGATGCTGCTCAACTCCGACATCGTCGTCGCCTCCGGTGAAGAGAAAACGCGGGTTACGTTGCCGAATGGCTTTGGCTATCGCTACAAGCCAACCGACCGCTTGATGCTCAACCATATGATTCACAACCTGACCGCCACGCCGGAGAAGGTGATCTTCGAGTACACGGTCGATTTCCTGCCCGCGTCGGCTCCGGCCGCCGCCAAAATGATGGGCGTAAGAACGCAGTTCGTCGACGTTGAGGGCGGCAAGCGTTACCCGGTCTTCGACGTCAAGCGCAATGCCGGCACGAACGGGCGCTACACCTATCCGGCCCAGGCGTCAGCGAGCCTCGCGCCGCGCAACAGGGTCCCCATTCAGCACGACGGCACGCTCGTCGCGACCGCCGGCCACCTTCACCCCGGCGGCCTCTACACCGACCTTTTCGTGACGCGCGGCGACAAGACGGTGAAGATCTTCCGCTCCAACGCCTATTACTACGGTGCCGCCAAGCTGGCGTCATGGAACGTGTCGATGGGTGCTGCCAGTCCGGACTGGCGCGTCGCCGTCAAGAAGGGCGACATCCTCAGCGTTCAGGTCACCTACGACACGACGAAGGCAGCCTGGTACGAATCGATGGGAATCTCCCCCGCCTCGCTGACCAACTCACCTGCCGGCGGCGTCGATCCCTTTGATCCGGCGCAGTACGCCCAACTTGACCAGCGTGAAGTCCTGACCCATGGCGAGCTGAAAGAAAACCGCGACTACGGTGGCCGCAAGACTCAGGGCTACGCCGACGCGCGCAAGCTCGCCGACGGCCCGACGCTCGCTCAAGTGGCAATCAAGGACTTCGTCTACAAGCAAGGCGACCTGACGATGCCCGGCAAGAAGGGGCTACCGCCGCTGGTCGCGCCAGGCAAGGCGATCAAGTTTGTAAACCAAGATCCGCTAAGGGAGATCTTCCACACGATCACGCCATGTAAGGGTGCTTGCGACCTCAGCACCGGGATCAGCTACCCGCTCGCCGACAGCGCTCAGGTTGACTCCGGCGAGCTTGGCTTTGGGCCGGTAGGCGTGACCGCGGCAGCCAACCGAGCTACGTGGTCCACTCCGACCTACCTCAAGCCCGGCACCTACAGCTACTTCTGCCGAATCCACCCCTTCATGCGCGGCGCCTGGCGCGTCAAGAAGCCCAAAGCAACTCAGCGCTGACAGAGCACACCGCCATTGGCCTAGCCGGTAGCATCGGCCGATGGCACCTGACAGCGATGCGCTAGGACTTGAACAGCGGCTCGAAACGCTGCTCGAACAGGAACGCTTCACGCCGCCGGAGGGTTTCGTCGCAGCGGCCACTCTGACCGATCCGGCGATCTACTCCGAGGCCGCAGCAGACTCCCCCGCCTGGTGGGGCGAGCGCGCGCGCGAGCTCGACTGGTTTGAGCCGTTCACGAAAACGCTTGACGACACGGCCGCTCCTTTCTACAAGTGGTTTGAGGACGGCAAGCTAAACGCCTCCTACAACTGCCTCGACCGCCACGTCGAGGCCGGCTTGGGGGATCGCGTCGCCTACCACTGGTTTGGCGAGGAGGGCGAGCAGCGCGAGATCACCTACGCGCAGCTCCTTGCCGACGTACAGCGAACCGCCAACGCGCTGAAGGCGCGCGGCATTGGCGCCGGCGACGTCGTTGGCATCTACCTGCCGATGATCCCTGAGGTCGTAGTCGCGATGCTCGCCTGCGCGCGAATCGGCGCGCCACACAACGTCGTCTTCGGAGGGTTTGCGCCTGAATCGGTGCGCGAGCGAATGGAGGTTTCCAGCGCCAAGGCACTGTTCGTTCCCGACGGCGCGCGGCGCAAGGGCAAGACAGCGCCGATCAAGGCTGAGGTCGACGCAGCGATGGGCGAGCTTGTCGAGCTTGAGACAATCTTCGTCGTCCGTAACACGGGGATCGACACGCCGATGACGGAAGGGCGTGACGTTTGGCTCGACGAGATCTGCGCCGAGGTTGAGGCCGAATGCCCGGCCGAGCCGCTTGGCGCCGAGCACCCACTCTTCATCCTCTACTCCTCCGGCTCGACGGCCAAACCGAAGGGGATTCTCCACACCACCGGCGGCTACATGACCGGCGTCACTTGGACCTTCAAAGCCGTCTTCGACATCAAGCCCGAGAGCGACGTCTGGTTCTGTTCAGCAGACGTCGGCTGGATTACCGGCCACTCCTACATCGTCTACGGGCCGCTCGCCAATGCTGCGACGAGCGTGATGTACGAAGGCGCGCCCGACTACCCACACAAGGGGATCTGGTGGGAGCTAATTGAGCGCTCGAAGACGACGATCTTCTACACGGCGCCTACCGCAATCCGCGCCTGCATGAAGTGGGGCGCCGAGTTCCCAGCCAAGTTCGACCTCTCGTCGCTGCGTCTGCTGGGAACTGTTGGCGAGCCGATCAACCCAAAGGCTTGGCTTTGGTACTGGGAGGTAATCGGCGGCGGCCGCTGCCCGATCGTCGACACGTGGTGGCAGACGGAGACCGGCCACATCATGATCAGCCCGCTCCCGGCGATCACGACGACGAAGCCCGGTTCGGCCACTCAGGCGATTCCCGGGATCGAAGCGAAGGTGCTCGATGCCGATGGAGCGCCGATTGCGCCGGGCGGCCCACAAGGCCTGCTGGCGTTGACGAAGCCTTGGCCGGGAATGCTGCGCACGCTCTACGGCGACGATGATCGCTACGTCGAGACCTACTGGAAGCGCTTTGGCGCCGAGACCTACTTCGTCGGTGACGCCTCACGCTGCGATGACGACGAGTGCTTCTGGGTGATCGGCCGCGTCGATGACGTGATCAACGTCTCCGGCCACAGGCTCTCAACGGCGGAGGTTGAATCGGCGATCGTGGCTCATCACGCCGTCGCGGAAGCCGCCGTCGTGGCTGAGAACGATGAGCTGACCGGCCAAGCGATCGTTGCCTTCGTAACGCTCGAAGGCAACTACGAGGGCGACGAAACGATGGAAGCTGAAATTCGCGAACACGTCGCCACGCAGATCGGC
>CAJBXY010000241.1 GCA_903959665.1 uncultured Solirubrobacterales bacterium
GCCGCAGGGATCCCAACGACAGTCGCCAGCGGCATTCGTGAGGGCGCGCTGGCGCGGGCGCTCAGCGGCGAAAGCGAAGGTACGCGCTTTGCCGCTCAGGAGGATCGCTACTCAAGCTTTGAGCTGTGGCTTCGCTATGCAAAGCCAACGCGTGGCGCGGTGACCGTCGATGGCGGCGCCGAGCGCGCGCTGCGCGAGGCTGGCGCTTCGCTGCTGGCGGTTGGAATCACGGCCGTCGAGGGCGACTTTGAGCCAGGCGACGCGGTTGAGCTGCACGGCGCAAGCGGGCTGATTGGCAAGGGCATCTGCAACTACTCGGCCGATGAGCTCGGCAAGGTGGCCGGGCTTGGCTCAGACGAGGTTGAACGGATCCTTGGACGCTCGCCTGAAGCCGCCGTCCATCGCGATTATCTCGCCCTCGGTTAGCCCTGCGTTCGCTGCGGCCGCTGACTACTCTCTGCTGATGGCAACTGAACAGATCAGCGTCTCCGCGCTCTGCGCCGAAGCGAAGGCCGCTGCGCCGTCCTTGGCACGGGCCCCGCGCGAAGTGAAGGACGCCGCACTGAACGCCCTAGCCATGTCGCTGGAAGCGCGCTCAGATCAACTGATCGAAGCCAACGCGCTAGATCTGGAGGCAGGCGAGGCGGCCGGGCTGTCGGCGGCGCTGCTGGACAGGTTGCTCTTGGACCAGGATCGAATTGCGGCGATTGCCGCGGGAGCGCGCGAGGTGGCAGCGCTCGATGATCCGGTCGGCGAGTTGATCGATCAACGTGAGCTCGAGAGCGGCCTTGAGCTTCGCAAGCTGCGAGTGCCGCTCGGCGTTGTTGCCGTTGTCTATGAAGCCCGCCCGAACGTGACGATCGATGCCTCGGCCCTCTGCCTTAAATCGGGCAACGCTTGCCTGCTGCGCGGGTCCGCCAGCGCCGAACACTCAAACGCGATGATGGTTGAGATCGCCGCCGACGCCGCGGAATCGGTTGGCTTGCCACGTTCCGTAATCACGCTCGTCGGTGGCGGCCGCGATCAGCTCGCTGAACTTGCGACTCAGCAGGGGGTTGTCGACTTAATTGTCCCGCGTGGCGGTGAGGGGCTGAAGGCGGCGCTAGAGAAGGTGGCAACGATTCCCGTTCTCTACGCCGCATCAGGCAACTGCCACGTCTACGTTGACCGCGCCGCCGACCTTCAGCAGGCCGCGGCGATTGCGCTCAACGCGAAGGTGCAGCGGCCGGGGGTCTGCAACGCGGCCGAGACGCTGCTGATTCACCGCGACGTGGCCGCCGAGTTTGTGCCAATGATCGTTGATCAGATGCTCGAAGCAGGGGTTGAACTGCGCGCCGACGCCGCGACGAGGGAGTTTGCCGGCGAGGCGCGCGCGGCCGCGCTCGTTGATGCCAGCGAAGCGGACTGGGGAACCGAGTTCCTTGATCTGATCCTTGCCGTCAAGGTTGTCGATTCGGTCGATCAGGCGATTGAGCACATCACCCGTTACGGCAGCGGCCATTCGGAGGCGATCGTCAGCGGCGACGACGCTGCAGCTTTGGCATTCGAACTCGGCGTTGACGCGGCCTGCGTTTACGTCAACGCCTCAACCCGCTTCACCGACGGCGCCGAGTTCGGGATGGGGGCGGAGATCGGCAACTCGACGCAGAAGCTCCACGCTCGCGGGCCAATTGGGCTGCGCGAGCTCTGCACTTTCAAGTACGTGATCAGCGGCGACGGGCACGTGAGGGGATGAGCAAGGTTGGGCTATTTGGAGGGAGCTTCAACCCACCGCATGTTGGGCATCTGATCTGCGCGCAGGAGGCCGCCGAACAGCTCCGGCTCGACGAGGTCATTCTTGTTCCGCTGCATACGCCGACCGATTATCAGCTGCCGGCCGACCCTGGGCCGCTGGCACGCCTCGCGCTCTGCGAAGCTGCCGTCGATGGGAACCCTCGACTAGCCGTGAGCGCGATCGAAGTTGAGCGCGGCGGCACGACCTACAGCGTGGACACGCTTCGCAGCTGGCGCGGTACCAACCCCGATGACGAGTTCACGCTGATCGTCGGCAACGACGTGGCCGCGCAGTTCTCTAGCTGGCGTGAACCGGCCGAAGTGCTTGATTTGGCGCGGCTGGCCGTCGTTTCGCGTGAAGGTGAGTCAGAGCTGCTGCTGGCCGAAGAGCTAAGCGCCGGTTTTCCCGGCAGTGACGTCACAGCGGTCACGATGACGCGCGTCGACATCTCCTCAACGCTTGTGCGCGAACGGATCGCTCAAGGCCGCTCGATCGAGTATCTCGTTCCCGCGACGGTCGCAAGCTTGATCGAGGCCGAAGGGTGGTACCGGTGAGCGCCGCCGCGGAGCCGATTACGACGGCCGAGATGGTCGAGCTGATCACCGACTATGCCCAAGGCCCAAAAGCCGTTGATCTCGTTGTACTCGACCTCAGTGGCGCGTCAGCCTTCACAGACGCTTTTGTGATCGCGACCGGCCGCAGCGACCGCCAGGTCAAAGCGATCCACGACGCGATTCATCAGGGGATGAAGAATGACCACGCGATCCTGCCGAGCCACGTTGAAGGCCTCGCTGAATCCAACTGGGTGCTGCTCGATTACGGCGACGTTGTAGTTCACGTATTCACACCTGCCACGCGCGAGTACTACCGGCTGGAAACGCTCTGGGGTGATGTTCCGCGGCGCGAGGTAAGCGGTGGCGAAGAAGAGTCAGATCAGGGTTCGCAGTGACGACGCTCCGACCCGAAGATTTCGCGACGACGCCCGACTGGCCGAAGCCGGGCGTGCTTTTCTACGACATCGGCCCGGTGATGCGCGATGCAGAGCGGCTTGCGAAGACGACAGCGGAGCTGATCGCCGCCTCCCGCGAGCTTGTTGACGAGGTCGATTACGTGATCGCCCCAGAGGCGCGCGGCTTTCTCTTCGGCCCGGCGCTGGCGGTAGCTCTTGGCGCAGGTTTTATTCCGGCGCGCAAGCCAAACAAGTTGCCGCCGGAGACCAGTTCGGCCGAATACGAGCTCGAATACGGCATCGAGCAGCTCCACATCCACGACCACGAGCTCGATCAGGCACGGGTGCTAGTTCATGACGACCTGCTAGCCACGGGGGGAACGGCAGCCGCGCTCGTGGAGTTGATGATTCGCGCCGGCGCGACGCCGATCGGCGCATCATTTGTTTGTGAGATCCCCGCGCTCGATGGCCGCAAAGCGCTATCCGGGCTGCCAGTTTCGACCTTAGTGAGCTTTGATTAGGGCGTCTTTGCGCCAATACTCAGCAATCCAGATCAAGTATTGCTACTTTCTCTCTAAACGTGGACCTAGTTGGTCCCGCAACCGAGAGGAAGAAGCTGAAAATGACTGTCACCGACGAGCTGCTGGCGAACGCTGAGCAGTACACAGAGAGCTTTGAGAAAGGCCATCTGCCGATGCCACCGGCTCGGAAGATCGCGGTCGTTGCCTGCATGGACGCGCGCCTCCACGTCTACGGCTTGCTCGGGCTTGAAGAGGGCGACGCGCACGTGATTCGCAACGCAGGTGGCGTGATCACCGACGACGAGGTTCGCTCGCTGGCTATCTCGCAGCGGCTGCTCGGAACCGAGGAGATCGTCCTGATCCACCACACCGATTGCGGGATGCTGACCTTCACCGATGACGAATTCAAAGCGTCAATTCAGGCCGAAGTCGGAATCAAGCCGGAGTGGGCAGCCGAATCATTCTCCGACGTCGACGAGGACGTTCGCCAGTCGCTCGCCCGCGTCCACGCCAGCCCATTCATCCCACTCAAGGACAACGTGCGTGGCTTCGTCTACGAGGTAGAGACCGGCGTCCTGCGCGAGGTTAAGTAACCGCCGCTCTTGCTCGAGCGCTCGCTGGCCCGGGTGACTGAACCCGGGCCGGCGCAGGCGGTCGGGCTACGGGGAACCAACAATGGAGCTGAGGGGGCTCGAACCCCTGACCTCCGCCATGCCATGGCGGCGCTCTCCCAGCTGAGCTACAGCCCCAAGTGAGGCGTCAGTGTAGCGACGCTGGGCGGTCGCCGGTCGCCTGCGGCGGCAAGTATCTTGCTCAGTACCGATGAGCGACCACAGATACGACCCACAGGAGATAGAGCCGCGCTGGCAGCAGCTGTGGGAAGAGGAGGGAACCTGGCAGGTAGCCAATGCGGTTCCTGGTGCGGCGACCGACGGAGAGAGCGCCTACGTGCTCGAGATGCTGCCCTACCCGAGCGGCGAACCGCACATCGGCCACCTGAAGGTCTATTCGGTCGGCGACGCGGTCGCGCACTTCAAACGCCGTAACGGCAAGCGCGTGCTTCACCCGATGGGCTACGACGCCTTCGGCCTGCCGGCCGAGAATCACGCAATCAAGACCGGTCAGGCGCCGCGCGTTTCGACCGAGGCTGCGATCGCCGAGTTCCAGCGCCAGTTCCGCCGTTGGGGAATCTCGATCGACTGGTCGCGCGAGCTGGCAACCTGCGAACCGGACTACTACCGCTGGACGCAGTGGATTTTCAACGAGCTCTTCAAGGCCGGCCTCGCCTACCGCCAGCAGGCGCACGTCAACTGGTGCCCAACCGACCAGACGGTGCTCGCCAATGAGCAGGTAGTCGACGGCTGCTGCGAGCGCTGCGGCTCCGAGGTTGAGATCCGCGAGCTTGAGCAGTGGTTCCTCAAGATCACCGACTATGCCGACCGCTTGCTCGAAGACCTCGAAACCGTTGATTGGCCAGAGAACGTCAAGACGATGCAGCGCAACTGGATCGGCCGCTCAGAAGGCGCCGAGGTGGTTTTCAGCTGCGATGAACTAGGCACCGAATACCCGGTCTTCACGACGCGCCCCGACACGCTCTTTGGCGCGACCTTCTTTGTGCTTGCTCCCGAACACCCGGACGTGCTGCGGCTTGCTGAAGGAACCGGCAACGAGCAGGCCGTCACCGATTACGTCAAAGAGGCGCTCTCGCGGGGCTCCGAGCTGCGCGGCGCCGCCGAGCGCGAGAAGACGGGCGTCGCGCTGGGTCGCACGGTCACAAACCCGGTCAGCGGCGAGCAAATACCCGTATTCGTCGCTGACTACGTGCTGATGGAGTACGGGACCGGCGCGATCATGGCTGTCCCAGCCCACGACGAGCGCGACTATGCGTTCGCGAAAGCTTTTGATCTACCGATCCGGCGCGTGATCGAAGGAGACAACCCCGATGGCGACGCCGGCGGGCTGCCCTATTCCGGAGACGGGGTGCTGGTCAACAGCGCGCCGCAGTTCGACGGACAGCCCAACCGTGAGGCGCTGAATCAGATCGTCATTTGGCTCGAGAACGAAGGCAAGGGCAAGCTGGCGGTCAATTACCGCCTGCGCGATTGGCTGATTAGCCGCCAGCGCTACTGGGGCTGCCCAATCCCGATCGTGCGCTGCCCGCAGTGCGGAATCGTCCCGGTTCCTAACGATCAGCTTCCGGTGATGCTGCCAGTGATCGAGGACTACGCGCCGCAGGGCCGGTCGCCGCTCGCCGCCGCGACCGACTGGGTCAACACCGAGTGCCCGAACTGTGGCGGCCCGGCCGAGCGCGAAACGGACACGATGGACACCTTCGTCGACTCCTCTTGGTACTTCCTGCGCTACTGCGACGCCTCAAACGATGAGGCGGCCTGGGACCCAGCAATCCTGCGCGAGTGGATGCCGGTCGATCAGTACATCGGCGGCGTCGAGCACGCAATCCTCCACCTGCTTTACGCACGCTTCTTCTGCAAGGCGCTCGCCGACCTCGGTCACCTTGATGTCGATGAACCGTTCGCGCGGCTCTTCACGCAGGGAATGATCACGCGCGACGGGGCGAAGATGTCGAAGTCGCGCGGCAACGTCGTCTCGCCGCAGGCGATCGTCGATCGCTACGGCGCCGACAGCGCCCGCGCCTACATTCTGTTCATCGGCGCGCCCGATCAGGATGCCGACTGGTCGGACGAGGGAGTGGAGGGGGTACACCGCTTCCTCTCGCGCCTTTGGCGGCTCAGCGCCGAGGTTGCAGATCAGGAGGCAGCCAGCGCGCCGGCCGGGGACGAAGCAGCCAACTTGGAGCTGATCCGCAAAGCGAATTGGGCGATCGAAAAGGTGACCGCCGACATGGACCGTCGCTTTGCCTTCAACACAGCAATCGCTGCCGTGATGGAACTGATCAACGAAGTCTCGCGCCTGCGCGAGAGCGCTGGCCTGGCGGCGCAACGCTTCGCGCTTGAGACGGCCTCCTCGCTCTGCTTCCCATTCGCCCCGCACGCAACGACCGACGCTTACTTCCTACTAACCGGCGAGCGGCTCTGGGAGCAGCCGTGGCCGACCGCCGACGCGGCGATGCTGGAGCGCGACACTTACGAGCTCGTCTGCCAGGTCAACGGCAAGCTGCGTGACCGTGTTGAGGTTGCCAGCGACGCCAGCAAGGAAGAGCTTGAGGCGACCGCGCTCGCAGCGCCAAACGTGCAGGTTCATCTTCAGGGGCGCGAACCGAAGAAGGTGATCGTCGTTCCGGGCAAGCTCGTCAACATCGTCGTTGGCTGAGCGCTCTCTTGGCAGTGGCGGCGCGATTCGGTAACCGGCGCGTGCTGGCTTCGTAACGCTGAGCTTCGTAGCGTCGCGGCGATGCAGCAGATCCCGCGACCAGCCCTGATCATCGCGGCCGTCGTGGCGGTCGTCGGCTTGGCACTGGGCGGCAAGTCGCTCGCGCAGCAGAGCCAGCAGAACCCACCCAGCGGCGCACCCTACGAGCAGCGCTCGGCTGCGAAGACGCCGGCTCCAGCGGGGCTGGTTGAGCGTGGCGACGAGCGCGCCGTCGTCCATGTTGCGGGCGCCGTGCGGCGGCCGGGCGTCTACAAACTCGGCTCCGGTGCGCGCGTCCGTGACGCCGTGCGCCGCGCCGGTGGCGCATCCAGCGACGGTGACGCAAACGCGATCAACCTGGCCGCGAAGGTCGTCGACGGAGCGCAGGTGATCGTGCCGCTGAAGGCTGGGAAGCTGGCGGGAGCTGCAGCTCCCGCCGCCGCTGGCGCCGGCTCGACCGCCCCGATCAGCCTTGGCAACGCGACCGTCGAGCAGCTCGACACGCTCGATGGGGTTGGCCCGGCGACGGCCGAAAAGATCATCCAGTGGCGCACCGAGAACGGCGGCTTCACGAGCGTTGACGATCTTGGCGAAGTACCTGGAATTGGACCGAAGAAGCTTGAGGCGCTGCGCTCGCAAGTAGCTCCGTGAGTTCCGCGACCGACGCGCTTCGCGCCCACCCGCGCCACCTGCTCGCCGGTGGGCTGGCGGTTGGCCTTGCGATCGGCTGGCGCTCGCCGCTGCTGCTGGGGGCGTTGCTGCTGGCAGCGGCCGTGCTCGCAGCCGCGGCGCAGTTCGGCGCGCGGCTGCTGCTGGCGCTAGTAGTGGCGCTGATCTCCGGCGCGCTGCTGGCGGACGCGAGGCTCTCGGCGCTCAACTCATCGCAGCTCTCCGGGTTGATCGGCCATGCCGTGCGCGCCGAGGTGACCTTCACGCAGGCGCCCCGCGTGAGCAAGTTCGGCTGGTCGGCGCTCGCGCGGCTGCGCGGTGAACCGGTGCTCATTCGCGGCAGCGAACGGGCGCCGCAGCTCGCGGTTGGCGAAATCGCCAACGTTTTCGGCTCTCTGCGGGCGCTCGGTGAAGATGACGGCTGGCTTGCGGCGCAGCACGTGCGAGCGATTCTGCGCGTTAGTTCGCTCCAACTTTCCGCCCGTCAGCGCGGCGGCCTAGTCGGCTTCGTCGATCGCGTCCGCGGGAGAGCGACCACGGCCCTCAGCGCACAGTTGCCTGCCGCTGAAGCGGGATTGCTGCGCGGGATGACGCTCGGCGACGACAGCGCGATGGGCACCGAACTGCGCAGCGCGATGCGTCGCAGCGGGCTTGGTCACCTCGTTGCCGCCTCGGGCGCCAATATCGCGCTGCTCGTCCTGCTCGTCTTCGCGCTGGGCGCCACGTTTGCAGCGCCGCGCTCGGCGCGGCTGGTTTTCGCTCTGCTCGCGATCGCGCTTTACGTTCCGCTCGCTGGCAGCGGCGCGTCGATTCAGCGCGCGGGCGTGATCGGCGCAGCCGTTCTCGTCGCTGCGATTGCCTCTCGCCCAAGCTCACGCTGGTACGCGCTGCTACTGGCTGCTGTCGTCACGCTGGCGCTCGACCCATTGGCCGCTGAGCAGCCGGGCTGGCAGCTCAGCTTTGCTGCCGTGGCGGCGATAGGCTTGCTCGCCGCGCCGCTGCGCGCGCAGCTCGAGGCGCGCCGAGTCCCGGCGCTGATCAGCGAACCACTTGCCCTCACCGCTGCAGCAACGCTCGGCAGCGCGCCGGTCGCCGCGGCCGCCTTCGGAACGCTCTCGCTCGTGTCGCTGCCGGCCAATCTCGCGGCAGCGCTGATCGTCGCGCCGGTCACTTGGCTGGGGATGGTTGCCGCGCTGGTCGGCCAGCTCTCAGCCTCGCTCGCTGCGCCGCTGACCTGGCTGGCCTACTGGCCGCTCAGCGCAATCATCACGATTGCGCGCTTTAGCTCTGCGCTCCCTGCCGCGCAGGTGAACGCCAGCGGGCCGCTCGTAGCCGCAGGCTGCCTGAGCTTGGCGCTGCTGGTGCGCTCTGGCCGCGGACGTAAATACGCGCTTGCCGCCAGCGCGCTCTGCGCCGTGCTGGCGGCGCTGGCCGTCTGGCTCTCGCACGAGCGCGCTGCGATAGCGCCCGTTCCGGCCGGCACCGTACGGCTGAGCTTCCTTGACATCGGCCAAGGCGATGCGACGCTGCTCCAGAGCGGCGGGCACGCCGCGCTGATCGACAGCGGCCCGCCCGGCGGCGGGATCGTCGAGCGCCTGCGTGAGGAGGGAGTGGGGAGGCTCGACCTGCTGGTCGCCACGCACGCCCAGGCGGATCACCTCGGCGCCGCCGATGAGGTTCTCGAAGCGATGCCGGTTACGGCGCTGCTGGACGGCCGCGACGGTGTCGACGAGCCGGAAGGGGCGGCGATGGAAGCGAGCGCCGGGCGAAAGAATGTGCCGCTAGTCACCGCGGCGGCTGGCGACTCAATCAAGCTTGGTTCGCTAAAGCTCGAGATTCTCTCGCCGCCCGCCGACTCTCGCCCGGCGCCGGGAGCCGACCCAAACCGGCGCGCGATCGTGATCCTCGCCAGCGCACCGCGGCTGCGCCTGCTGTTGACAGCCGACGCCGAATCGGACGTTCTCGCTCCGCTTGATCTGCCGCCGATCGACCTGCTCAAGGTGAGCCACCACGGCAGCGCCGACGAGGGGCTTGCGCCGCTGCTGGCGCGGATCGAGCCGCGGATCGCGGTGATTGAGGTCGGCGCGCACAACAGCTACGGCCACCCTGCCGCGGCGACGCTCGAAGCACTCAGCGAGGCCGGCGTCGCGATCTGGCGCACCGATAAAGACGGCACAGTGCGGATTGACGTCGACAGCGACGGTGTGCACGTCCAGCGGCCGACCTAAACTGACGCACTTGCCCGACTTCCAGGCCGCATATCTGATTCACGGAGAGGATCACGGTCGCGTCGCCGAGCGGCGCGGAAAGCTCGCCTCACTAGCTGAGCTGGAAGCTGGGGCAGGGGGAATCGAGCAGTTCGAGGCCGCCAGCTCAGATCCGGCGGCTATCGCTGCGGCGCTAAGCGCGATGACCTTCGCCGTAGGTTGGCGCTTCTTGATTGTCAGCGGCTGCGAGCGCTGGCGCGACGCCGACGTCAAAGCCGACCTCGCAGCGGCGTTGGCGACGATGCCAGCGGAGACGACGGTCGCCTTCTTCGCCTGCGAGGACGGCCGTCAGAAGGCGCCAGAGGCGCTACACAAGGCCGTGGGGGCGCTCGGCGGGCCGATCGCCAACGAGGGCCTGCTGAAGTCGAAGGAACTGCCGCC
>CAJBXY010000242.1 GCA_903959665.1 uncultured Solirubrobacterales bacterium
AGCGCGCAGCGCGGCTTGAGCCGATCGAATACCTGCTGCCACCAAAGGTCGGCGGGCTGCTCGCGGTACTCGGCCAAGCACCACAGACAGACGTTGTGTTGATGGTCCACCAGGGCTTCGATGGGCTGCGCCTGATCTCCGACATCTGGGGCGGCGCGCTGGTTGGCCGCGTAATCAACGTCCGTTTCACGCGCGTGGCGCACGAGCAGATTCCTGCCAGCCGCGACGGTCAAGTGGAGTGGCTCGACGAACTCTGGCTCGAAGCCGACCGCTGGGTCGCCTCAAAGATAAACGCGGCTTAGCCCCGTACCCTCAGGTAGATGACGACAATCAACCTGCTGGCGATCAACCTGGGCGTTGTATTCCTGCTGACGACGGCGCTCTGGGCCGTCAGCGTGGCCGTCAAAGACAGCTCGATCGTTGACATCTTCTGGGGCTCCGGCTTTGTTGTGATCGGCTGGGTCACCTTTGCTATCGCCGACGGCGCGCCCGGCCGCCGCTGGCTACTGGCGATCCTGACGACGCTCTGGGGCCTGCGGCTGACGATTCACTTGGCGCGGCGCAACCTCGGTCACGGCGAAGACTTTCGTTACCAAGAGATGCGCGCGAAGGCCGGAGCTTCATGGCCACTGCGCAGCCTCTGGGCCGTCTTCTGGGTGCAGGGAATCCTGATGTGGCTCGTCTCGCTGCCGGTTCAAGTCGGTCAGCAGGGCGATACCGCCGGCGGCTGGGGCTGGCTCGTTGTCGCAGGGATTGTCGTCTTCGGCATCGGCCTCTTCTTCGAGACGGTCGGCGACCTGCAGCTCACGCGCTTCATCGCCGACCCGGCAAACAAGGGCACGGTGATGGACCGCGGTCTCTGGCGCTACACGCGCCACCCCAACTACTTCGGTGATTTCAGCGTCTGGTGGGGGCTCTACCTGATCGCTCTTGCAGCGGGTGCCTGGTGGACGATCATCGGGCCGATCATCATGTCGGTCTTGCTGATTCGCGTAAGCGGCGCCGGGCTGCTTGAGAAGTCGATCGGCAAGCGTCGCGCCGGCTACGACGAGTACATCGCCCGCACGAGCGCTTTCTTCCCGCGCCCGCCCAAGCGCGGCTGAGCCGCGCCGCCGGCGCCGGCACGGCAGGGAGCGGCCGCTCAGCGTCGAAAAGAGGCTGACGGTGACAACAACAAGCGCACAGCCCGCTGGAGAGGGGCGTTCAACTCCCGCTTCGCAGCGTGCCAACGAATTACTGCCGACGCGCGTCGTGCTGAGAATCGTGCTTACGGTGCTGGTCGTGGTTGGCACGATCGCACTGATCTGGGTGCTCTGGCAGCCGATCGCGTGGATTATCGTCGCCACCTTCGTCGCAGTCGCCTTGGCCGGGCCGGTCAATCTGCTGGCCCGCGTGATGCCGCGCCCGCTCGCAATCGCGCTCGTCTACATCGCCGTTCTGCTCGTTCCGGTCGGCATCAGCGCCGCGGTGCTGCCACCGATCGTCGATCAGGGCGTCAACTTCGTCAACGATCTGCCCGGCTACGTCGACGATCTCCAAAATGAGGTTGAGAAGAACCCGAACCTGAGCAAGTTTGACGAGGATTTTGGCGTTACGACGGAGCTAAACCGCATCGCCCAGGACGCACCGACGAAGATCGGTGAGGCGGCGACGATCATTCGCGATTTCGGCAGCGGACTCGTTAGTTCGCTCTTCGCCGGACTGACGATCTACATCCTTTCAATCTTCATGGTCGCGCGCGGTCGAACTTGGATCGACGGGCTGCTCAGCCTGCGCAGCGGTCGCGAATCAAAGGCAACCAGCGTCGCGCTTGATCGCATCTCCAACGCGGTCGGCAACTACATCGCCGGCGCCGCCGTTCAGGCAACGATTGCTGGACTTTGCGCCTTCATCATCCTGACGATCCTCGGCGTGCCGTTCGCTGGCGCGCTCGCCGTTCTGTACGCGCTCTTCGACTTGATCCCATTGGTCGGCGCGTTCATCGCCGGCGCGATCATCCTGATCGTCACGCTCTTCGCCGACTTCCCGACCGCCTCGATCATCTGGTTCGCCTACGCGACCGCCTACCAGAGCTTTGAGAACTACGTTGTCCAGCCGCAGATCCACAAGCGCGCCGTCGCGCTTGAACCGTTCGTCGTAATCGTCTCGGTGCTTTTCGGCGCAACGCTGTTTGGAGTCATCGGCGCTCTGCTGGCAATTCCAATCGCCGCAGCAATCCAGATCGGCGCTCAAGAGTGGTGGCGCTACCGGCTGGAGCAACAGGACTCAGAGCACGCGGCCGTGACCGCAGCTGCAACCGCCACCGATTCGTGAAACTATCCGCGCAATGGCGCGGATTGGATTATTGACCGGCGGCGGCGATTGCCCGGGGCTGAACGCAGTGATCCGCGGCGTGGTCAGGCAGGGAACACGCGAGTACGGTGACGAGTTTGTTGGCCTACGCCACGGCTGGGCAGGCGTGCTGGCCGGCGAAGGCCGTGAGCTCGGGCTGCCTGAGGTTTCCGGGCTGCTTACGCGCGGAGGAACAATCCTCGGCAGCTCGCGCACCAACCCTTACCGCGATGGCGGCGGTGGCACGGAGGCAGTAAAGGCCGGGATGGAGAAGCTTGGCCTCAACGGGTTGATCGCAATCGGCGGCGAGGACACGCTTGGCGTTGCGACCAAGCTGGCAGCCGACGAGGTTGCTGTGATCGGCGTTCCAAAGACGATCGACAACGACCTTGCCGGCACCGACTACACCTTCGGTTTTGACACCGCCGTTCAGGTTGCCAGCGATGCGATCGACCGGCTTCACACAACCGCTGAATCCCACGACCGCGTGATCGTCGTCGAGGTAATGGGCCGCCACGCCGGATGGATCGCGTGTTCGGCCGGAATTGCCGGAGGCGCACACGCAATCCTCGTCCCCGAGCGGCCATTCGACCTGAACGAACTCTGTGACCAAATTCGCGCCCGTCACTCCCGCGGAAAGAACTTCTCGATCGTCGTCGCCAGCGAGGGCGCAGTTCCCAAGGACGGTTCGCTGAGCGCGCGTGAAGATGACGTTGATGAGTTCGGTCACCCCCGCCTCGGCGGCATCGGCGCTTGGCTCGAGCATGAAATTGAGCGCGTAACCGGCTACGAAACGCGAATGGTTGTGCTTGGCCACGTTCAGCGTGGCGGCACGCCAACCGCCTACGACCGCATCCTTGCGACGCGCTACGGCGTCGGCGCGATCGACGCCTACAACCGCGGCGAACGCGGGATGATGGTCGCCCTGCGCGGCACCGAGATCATCACGATCCCACTCTCCGAAGCGCTAGCCGAGCCAAAGCTGCTCGATCCTGAGCTCTTCCGCACGGCAGAAGTCTTCTTCGGTTAAACGATGTCGCCGTTCTGGTTTTGGACCCAAGTAGCAATCGTCGTTTTCGTTTTGGCCGGGATGGCGATCGCGGTCGTGAAGCTTCTCTAGCCAGCAGGTAGTCTGCAGAGAGGCAACAAACTGATTGGAGCAGCAATGTTTGGATCGATTGTCGTTGGAACAGATGGATCAGAGACTGCTAGCGAAGCTGTCCGCCAAGCGATCGATCTGGCGAAGGAGACCGGCGCGCGGCTGGAAGTCGTCAGCGCCTACGCGCCGGTTCCCGTCTCACGGCTAAGAAGCGAAGCGAGCGACGCCCCTTCGGATGTGCAGTGGATGATCAACGAGCGCGAGGATGTTGAGGCTACGCTTGCGTCAGTTGTCGCGCAGGCGGCAGCGATCGGCGTTGAGTGTTCGCCGCATTCGCGCCAGGGTGATCCAGCCGACGCGATTCTCGACGTTGCTGAGGAAACCTCGGCCGATCTAATCGTCGTCGGCAACAAGGGGATGACCGGCGCCAAGCGCTTCCTGCTCGGCTCGGTGCCGAACAAGGTCAGCCATCACGCACCCTGCTCGGTGCTGATCATCCGTACTACTTAGAGCTGGCGGCGGCGGCGTCGAGCAGCCCGGCGCCGTAGAAGCGGTCGATCCCTGAGCTGCCGAAATCGCGCGCGGTGCTCATCAGCCTTGACTCAAGGCGCCCTGCGGATGGGTTTGAACCGATTACGCCGGTCGCAATCACGAGCGCCGCGGCCGCGGTCACGTGCGGCGTCGCCATCGAGGTGCCTTCGTAATCGTTTGGAATCCCAAAGGCCGAAACAGACTTGCCGCTGAAAGTCGTCTGGGCGATGTTGCGCGTGCGGCCCGACCCCGAGCGGCAGCGCGATTCGCCGGTCGCCGTCGAGGCGGCGCCGCCACCTGGGGCGACGATGTCGAGCCCGTAGCCACCGTTTGAGAAGTCGGCAACGCAGCCGTTCTCGGTCGTTGCGCCAACCGACATCACGCCCGGGGCGTTGGCCGGGTATGAGATCGACTGATTGCCTTCGTTGCCTGACGCGCCGATAACGAGCACGCCACGTGAGCGGGCGTAGTTGATTGCCGACAGCAGCTGGGGAATATCGGCTGCGCGCACGCCGGAATCAAACTCAAGGCTGAGATTGATCAGCTTCGCGCCCTTCCGAACGGCGAAGCGGACCCCAGTGGCGATGTCGTTGGCGTTTCCTTCACCGTTACCGTCAAGCACGCGAATCGGCATGATCTTCGCCCCGTAGGCGAGGCCGGCAACTGCGAGCTTGTTGTTGGTCGCTTCGGCGATCGTGCCAGCGACGTGCGTGCCGTGGCCGTTGAGGTCGTTGGCGTAGGGGTCGCCGTCGACGAAGTCCCAACCGGCAACAAACTGGCCCGAGGTGAAGTCCGGCGAGCGTTTGAAGGGAACACGGTTCGAGTAGGCGACGCCGGTGTCGAGCACTGCGACCTTCACGCCCTTGCCTCCGGCGCGGCCAGCGGCGCGCGCGTTGGCCCAAGCCTGCTGAGCTCCGACGCCGTAGGCGCCGATGAAGTTCCACTGC
>CAJBXY010000243.1 GCA_903959665.1 uncultured Solirubrobacterales bacterium
AGCTGCAGCTCGGCGCGGCCAAAGTTCTCGCGGTCGGCGTAGCCAGGGTGGGCGCCGATCCGCACGCCGCGCTCCAGCGCAGCCTCACAGGCGTGGCGCATCGTTTCCGCGTCGCCGGCGTGGCCGCCGCAGGCGATGTTGGCGCTGGTGATCACCTTGAGCAGCGCAGCGTCGGCCGCCCAGCCCTGCTCTCCAATCCCCTCCGCCATGTCGGCGTTGAGGTCCATCCTCGCCGTCAGGCCTCCGCGGGCGGCAGCACGGCCGGGGCGCCGCAGTCAACGAGGCACTGAGGGAGCACGACCGAGCCGTCGGCCTGCTGGCCGTTCTCAAGCAACGCGATGATCGTGCGGCCAACTGCAACGGCGGTTCCGTTGAGCGTTGCTAGCAGCTCCGGTTTGCCGCCCTCGCGGCGCATCCTGATCGCCAGGCGCCGGGCTTGGAAGTCGGTTGTGTTCGAGGTTGAGGTCAGCTCGCGGTAGCGCTCCTCGCTCGGCAGCCAAGCCTCGCAGTCAAACTTCCGCGCCGCAGAGGCGCCGAGGTCGCCGATCGCGATGTCGACGACGCGGTAGGGAAGGCCGAGCGCGGTGAGGATCTGCTCCTCGATCGCCAGCAGCCGCAGGTGCTCGTCTTTGGCCTGCTCGGGCGGTACGAAGCTGAACATCTCAACCTTGTCGAACTGATGAACGCGGAAGATGCCGCGCGTGTCGCGGCCAGCTGAGCCGGCCTCGCGGCGGAAGCAGGGGGAGAAGCCGGCGTAGCGCAGCGGCAGCTTCTCAGCGCCGAGAATCTCGTCGGCGTGGAGCGAAGCGAGCGCCACTTCGCTGGTGCCGACGAGGTAGAGATCATCGTCGGCGAGGCGGTAAATCTGCTGTTCGGTGTCAGGCAGGAAGCCGGTGCCGTGGAGCGCCTCCTCGCGCACCAGCACCGGTGGGATCACCGGCTCGAAGCCATGCTCGCCGAGCAGCTCCAAGGTCCAGCGGACCAGCGCCAGCTCGAGCATCACCAGCTCGCCGCGCAGGTAGGCGAAGCGAGCGCCGGAGAGCCGCGCGCCGCGTTCCATGTCAATCCTCTCTCCTGACAGGGTGAGGTGATCGCGCGGCTCAAAGTCGAACTTCGGCGGTTCGCCGCACTCACGCAGCACGGTGTCTTCGGACGGGGCATCTTCGTCGGGCAGGTTTGGCAGCAGCGCCAACGCTCCGTCGAGCTCGGCCTCGGCGGCCTGCAGCTCAGCCTCAAGCGCCTTCGCGCGCTCGGCAACGTCTTTCATCGCGGCGATCTGCTCGTTGGCCGAATTGCCGCTGGCCTTCGCGGCCGAGATCGCCTCGTTGGCGGCGTTCTGTTCGGCGCGCAGAGCCTCAAGCTGCCCCAGCAGCGCACGGCGCTGCTGGTCAAGCTCAATCACGCGATCCAAACCATCGGCGCTGCCACGCCGCTCAAGCGCCGCCTTTACAACGTCCGGTTCACTGCGGAGGCGCTTTAGGTCGAGCATCGCGCGCCTACCCCGGCTCCTTCTAGCCGCCAGCGTTAGCTGGTATCGGCGCGCACTTAGCCGTGCTGCCAGTACCGCTCATCGCCTCGCTACCGGCGTACTTGGCGAGGAAGGCAGCTACCTGCTCGCTCTCCTTACCGACAACGATGTTGGCCGGCATGATCGCACCGGAGAAGCCACCGTTCTGGATTGCGTAGATGACGTTCTCGTAACACTCTTTACGCGTGTTGAAGTTTGGTCCGTTCGTTTTCTCAGCGCTTGAGACCTTCGCTGCAGAGCCTTCAGCGCCGACAACGCTGAGTGTGTGGCAACCGGCGCAGCGCTCAGCGAAGAGCTGACTTCCCGATTCGATCGCAGCCGATTGGCCGCTGACGCTGTTGCCCTCGGAGCCGCAGGCAGCGAGCACGAAGCTGGCGGCAGCGATCAGAAGGATTGGCAGTGAGCGGCGCAGCAGCATTCGGCTGCCAATAATACGAGAGAGCCGCGCGGATCGCTGGCCGCCCGTCCAAGTTGGCACGCAGATCACGCGGTCGCGAGCACTCGCAGAGCGAGAAACCCGATCACCAGGCAGGAGATTGCAGCCACCGCAAGCTCGCGGTGAGCGATCGTCAGAACGATTAGCTGCTGCTGATCCTCGGGCAACTTGCCGACCGCCTGCGCGTCATCGAGGTCACGCGAGCTGAGCACCGCGTCGGCCGAGGCGATGCGCAGCTGCTCGGCGATGATCGAGACTGCGATCGGTAGCAGCATGTAAAGCCAGAAAAGGCCGCTGGCAGGCTTATAGCCGGCGACGAAAACAATCAGCGCGACGGCCGCGAGCAGCGTTGTCGCCAGCTGTGTAATGCGCCAGAGAATCCAAAATCCGCGCTCCAGCGATCCTTGCCACCACGCCCACGCGCCAGCTAGCGCGCCGAGCACGGCGAGCGCCGCGACGAGCAAGGCCGCAATATCCGCTAGTTGTCGCAATTTGAGCTCTTTGTCACGATCTCTGATCGGTAGCCTGCGCGCCGCTCTTAGGTGATACAACAACAGACCGTGTTGTCCACTTACGCTCCTGCCCTGATCTTCATCGCCATCGGCGCCACGATCGGCATCGTTTTTGGGATCCTCAATAAGTTTCTTGGACCACCGCCCCGGGCCAACAACCACAAGGCCGACCCGTACGAATCGGGCATGCCTTCGGAGATCAAACAGGGCTTCCGCTTCGGCATCAGCTTCTACATGATCGCGATCCTCTTCCTGCTTTTCGACATTGAAGTTCTTTTCCTCTATCCGATCGCTGTTGAGCTGCGCGCCTTTGGAACCTTTGCGCTGCTGGAGACGATCACCTTCATCGTCCTGCTGTTCGTTGGCTTCGGTTACGTCTGGCGCCGCGGAGCGCTGACATGGAAGTAATCCGCCAGAAGGTCGGTGACGCAGAAGAGTTCCGCGCCCAAGGGCTGCGGGCGCGCGACATGCTGCGCGGCGACCTCGACGACAAGGATCTCGACGAGTTCGTTCAGGAACGCGTCCTAACGACGACGCTGGAGAAGGCCTCGGACTGGGCGCGTGGCAACTCCTTCTTCCCTTTGACCTTCGGCCTGGCCTGCTGCGCGATCGAGATGATGACCGTCGCCGCGTCGAGGCTCGACATCGCGCGCTTCGGTTACGAGGCCTTCCGCGCCTCGCCGCGCCAAGCCGATCTGCTTGTTCTCTCGGGTCGCATCTCGATCAAGATGGCGCCGGTGATCCGCCGCATTTACGACCAGATGCTGGAGCCCAAATACGTGATCGCGATGGGTGCCTGCTCAAGCTCGATGGGCGTATTCAATAACTACGCAATCGTCCCGGCCGACAAGTTCATGCCGGTCGACGTTCACGTGCCTGGCTGCCCGCCGCGGCCAGAGGCGCTGATGCACGGAATCCTTGAGCTCCGTTCGATGGTCCATGGCGACCCGACGCTCGGTTGGCGCGAGCGCTACGAGGCCGAAGGAACGGAAGAGGTTTACCCGCTCGCCCCGGCCGACGCGACAGGCGTGAACGTCTTCGGCGCCGGTGGCACGGAGGGAACCAATGCCTGATGCGGCAACTCTGGAGCGCCTCGTCGGCGCGCTGAAAGCAAGCGACGCTGAAAGCGTGATCGGCACGGTAGAGAGCCCCGGCCGCGTTGCGATCGAGGTTAGGCCGCAGTCGATCGTCGGCTCGCTCGAAGTGCTGCGCGCCGCCGGGTACGAGTTTCTCGCCAGCGTCCATGGCCTCGACTACTACCCAAACGAGCCGCGGCTCGGCGTTGACTACGAGCTGCTCAGCCGCGAGGCCTGCGACCGCGTCGCCTTGACGCTGCGCGTCTCAAGCGAGGATCCGCACCTGCCGTCGGTTACGCCCGCGTGGCCTTGCGCCAACAACCAGGAGCGCGAGGCCTTCGACATGTTCGGCCTGATCTTTGATGGTCACCCCGACCTGCGGCGGATCTTGATGCCGGAGGATTACGAAGGTTACCCGCAGCGCCGCGACTTCCCGATCGGCGGCGAGCCGGTTCTCTTCACGCACAACGAGCACAACGTGCCGCGGTGGTTTGAATGAGCACTGTTGATCCCGCAGCTCGCCAGCTAAGCGACTACCGCAAGATGGAAGAGAGCATCACGATCTCGGAGACGACCGAGTTCGAGGGTGACCGCGAGCTGCTGACACTCAACCTTGGCCCGCACCACCCGGCCACGCACGGCGTGCTGCGGCTCCTAGTAACACTGGACGGCGAAGTTATCCGCCGGCTCCAGCCAATCTACGGCTACCTCCACACGGGGATCGAAAAGACCGCCGAGCAGAAGAGCTACTGGAAGGCGATCCCGGTAGTCGAGCGGATGGATTACGTCTCCTACTACTTCAACGCGATGGCCTACTGCGGCGCAGTCGAAACGCTACTTGAGGTTGAGATTCCCAAGCGCGCCCAGTACCTGCGAGTGATCCACATGGAACTGAACCGGATCATGAGCCACCTCGTCTTCCTCGGCACTAGCGCGCTCGACCTCGGCGCGATCTCAGTCTGGTGGTACTGCTTCCGTGAGCGCGAAACGCTGCTCGACCTTTTCGAGATGTCATCCGGCCAGCGGATGCACACGCGCTACTTCCAGATCGGCGGCGTGATCGAAGACATCCCTGAAGGTTGGATTGAACAGGTGCGCAAGTTCTGCGCGATCATGCCCGAGCGCGCCGACATCTACGGCGACCTCTTGAACAAGAACGAGATCTTCCTCCAGCGCCAGCGTGACGTCTGCCCGCTGCCGGCCGAGACGCTCCGTGAGTACGGCGTAACCGGGCCGCTGCTGCGCGCCGCCGGCGACCCGTGGGATCTGCGCAAGACGATGCCTTATAGCTCATACGAAGATTTCGACTTCCAGATTCCGGTCGGCACGAAGGGTGACAATTACGACCGTTACGAGGTTCGCCTAGCGGAGGTCAAAGAGTCGGTCAAGATCATCATCCAGGCTCTCGACAACCTCCCCGAAGGGCCGACGATCACCGAGGATCGCAAGATCGCGCTGCCGCCACGCCACGAGCTGGCGACCTCGATGGAAGCGCTGATCCATCACTTCAAGCTTGTAACTGAAGGGATGCGCGTGCCTGAGGGTGAGGCCTACTACGCGATTGAGGGCGCCCGCGGCGAACTTGGCTGCTTCGTGCGCTCCGACGGATCAAGCAAGCCTGCCCGCGTTCACATGCGCGACCCAAGCCTCGTCAACATGCAGGCCGCTCCAGCCGCGACCGAGGGCTGGCTGATCGCCGACATGCTGGCAACGGTCGCGATGTTCGATCCAATCATCGGCGGGGTTGATCGCTGATGGCCGACGTCCAGCGCCACGTTGCCCGCTTTACGAACGATTCGCGGATCCCTGGCTGGGACCGCGCCGCCGACCTCGATAAAGAGCCGGCCGTCGTTCCTGACGCGGCGACGACCGAGGTGCCTGCCGAGCTGCGTGCCGCAATCGAGGACGGAATGCGCCGCTTCCCGATAGGCGACTCAGCCTTCATCCCCGCTCTCTACGCCGTTCAAGAGCATTACGGCTGGTGCCCGCCGGAAGGGATTGAGCAGGCCGCCGCTGTGCTCGGCCGCACGCCGGCAGCGCTGACCGCCGTCGCGACCTTCTACGACATGTTCGAAATGGAGCAGCTCGGCCGCAAGTCGGTTTACGTCTGCACCAACATCTCCTGCTCGCTCTGCGGCGCCGACGAACTGCTCGAAGCGCTGGAAGGCGAGCTCGGTGAGGACCCCGATGTGAACGTGCGCGGCTTCGAGTGCCTCGGCGCCTGCGACATCGCGCCGATGGCCTCGGTCAACGGCATTTACGTAGGCCCTATAGGGCTCAGCGAAGTACCTGAGCTTGCACGCCAGATTCGCCAGGGCGACGACCCGCTGCCAGCGCGGCAATTGGTCAAGCGCCCTAGCGCCGACCCAAAGGTGGCTGAGAAGTGACCGACACACTGCTCTTTACGAACATCGACGAGCCGGGCCTAAACACGATCGACGTGTACGAAGCGCGCGGCGGCTACAAGCAGCTTGAGCGGGCGCTGAAAATGAAGCGCGAAGACTTGATCACCGAGCTGAGCGGCTCCGGCCTGCGCGGCCGCGGCGGCGCCGGCTTCCCGATGGGCAAGAAGGCCTCGTTCATCCCGAAGGGCGACATGCAGAAGTACGTCGTCTGCAACGCCGACGAATCGGAGCCCGGCACCTTTAAGGATCGCGAGCTGATTCAGAAGAACCCGCATCAGCTGATCGAAGGCGTGATCATCGCCGCCTTTGCCGTCGACGCGACGATCACCTACATCTACATCCGCGGCGAGTACGAACAGCAGGCCGACATTCTTGACGCCGCGATCGCTGAGGCCCGCGAGCGCGGCATCCTTGGCGAGAACATCTTCGGGTCCGGCTTCAACGTTCAGCTCGAGCTGGCGCGCGGCGCCGGCGCCTACATCTGCGGTGAGGAGACCGGCCTGCTCGACTCGCTCGAAGGCAAGCGCGGCAACCCGCGCCTGAAGCCGCCCTTCCCCGCCAACGAAGGACTATTCAACGGCCCAACCTTGATCAACAACGTTGAGACGCTCTCGGCGATCCCCAGCATCATTGAGCTCGGCGCCGAAGGCTACGCAGCGATCGGCGTGAAGGATTCGGCCGGCACGAAGCTGATCTCGGTCAGCGGCAACGTTGAGCGCCCCGGCAACTACGAGGTGGCGCTTGGAACTTCGAGCCGCGAGATCATCTACGGCCTCGCCGGCGGGCCGGTCGACGGGCGCAAGATCAAGTGCTGGTTCCCCGGCGGTTCGAGCACGCCGGTTTTGACCGCAGACGATCTTGATGTCGACTTTGACTACGACTCGCTCGAAGCAGCCGGTTCGATGCTCGGCTCGGGCGCAATTATCGTCGTCGACGAGACGCAGTCGGTCGTTGAGCTGGCATACAAGCTGGCGAAGTTCTACTCGCACGAATCCTGCGGCAAGTGCACGCCCTGCCGCGAGGGGACGCGCTGGACCTTCCACATGGTCGAGCGGATCAAGGAGGGAACAGCGACGCCGATGGATCTCGACATCATGGCCGCCGTTCAGGAGCAGATAACCGGCCACTGCCTCTGCGTGCTCGGCGACGCGATGGCGATGCCGATCGGTTCGCTTATCGCCAAGTTCCGCGACGAGTTCGAGTCCGAGATTGAGGCCAACCGCAACGAGCGCGAACGCAAACTGGCGGCCGAGTTTGCCGCTGCTGAAGTTGAGATCGAGGGCATCAGCGCGTAATGCCACGGCCGGTCGAAAAGCTCGTCAGTCTGACGATCAACGGCAACGAAGTTCAGGCCCCGGCCGGGATGATGCTGGCCGACGCTGCGCTCAAGTACGGCGACGTTGAGATTCCCGTCTTCTGTTACGACGCCAAGATCGGCCCGCCGGTCGGCGCCTGCCGGATGTGCCTAGTTGAGATCGAAGGAATTCCGAAGATGCAGGCCGGTTGCTCAGTCGCCGTCACCGACGGAATGGTCGTCCACACCGACACGCCGACCGTCAAGGCGGCGCAGGAAGCGGTGCTGGAGTTCATCCTGATCAACCACCCGCTCGACTGCCCGGTCTGCGACAAGGGTGGAGAGTGCCCGCTGCAGGACAACGCCTTCGGCTGGGGTGGCGGGCTTTCACGCTTCATTGAGCCGAAGCGCCACTTTGAGAAGCCGCTCGCGCTCTCGCCACTGATCGCGATCGACCGCGAGCGCTGCATCCTCTGTTATCGCTGCGTTCGGTTCAGCCAGGAGGTCTCCGAAGACGACCAGCTGGTGCTTGAGGAGCGCGGCGCCGACACCTTCGTTACAACCTTCGACGGCCACCCTTACGTGGCGCCGTTCAGCGGCAACATCACTGAGCTCTGCCCGGTCGGCGCGCTAACTTCGCGCCCGTACCGCTTCCGCGCCCGCCCGTGGGACATTGAGCAGGCCGGTTCGGTCTGCACGCTCTGCCCGGCGCAGTGCAACGTCAGCTTCTCGGTCCGTGACGAGCGCGTGCTGCGCGTGCTCGGCCGCGACCACGAAGGCGTTGACGACGGCTGGCTCTGCGACAAGGGTCGCTTCGCCTACCAAGCGATTCACGTTGACGCGCGGATCACCGAACCGATGATGCGCGACGGCGGCGAGCTGCGCCCGGTCACGTGGGATCTCGCAATCGAAACGGCGGCGAAGTTGCTCTCCCACGCCGGCGCCAACACAGGCGCCCTCGTCGGTGGCGAAACGACTAACGAGGAGGGTGTACTGCTGACGCACCTGATGCGCGAGACGCTCGGCTCCAACGACCTTGACTCACGGCCCGGCGGTGCGCTCCAGCTTGAGCTGCTGCGGGCGCTGAACGCGCCAACGCTCCAGGCCTCGGTTCCCGACCTTCAGTACGCGCACGCCGTGCTCGTGCTCGACTGCGAGCCGGTAGATGACGCGCCAATCCTTGACCTGCGCCTGCGCAAGGGCGTGCGCCATCATGGCGTCAAACTGCTGATCGGCTCAAGCCGCCCATCGGCGCTCGACGAGCGCGCCGCCCACAGCGCCCGCTTCGCGCCCGGCTGTGGAGAGGGATTCGCCGCAGCGCTCGCCGCAGAGCTGGCCGGCCAGCCTTCGGCCGCTCTTGCCGCCGCCGCCGGCGCCGAGGCCGATGATGTTGTAGCGCTCGCCGCGCAGCTACGCGAGGCCGGTGAAGAGGTAGTGATCCTCTGGGGCGAGCGTCTAACGGCCGGCCCGCGCCGCAACGAGGGTGCCCGCGCGCTGCTCAACCTTGCCGAGCAGCTCGGGCTTGACGGCCGCGATGGCGGCGGCCTGCTGGAGATTCCTTCCGGGACGAACTCGCGCGGGTTGCGCGAGGTTGGTGTGCTGCCGAACGCTTCGATCGGCCTTGGCGACGCGCCAGTCGTTGGCCGCGATTCGCAGCAGATCGGCGAGGCGCTCGCGGCCGGCGAGCTGAGCGCCGTGATCCTGCTCCACAGCGACCCGCTGCTTGACCAGCCCAGCTCGGCGCTCTGGCAGCAGGCGCTCGGCAAGGCAAGCGCCGTGATCGCGCACGCAGCCTTCCTCACCCCGGCCGTGCTCGAGCACGCCAACGTCGTCTTCCCGGCCGAGTCTTACGCTGAGAAGGAAGGGACGGTCGTCCATCCCGACAGCCGCGTTCAGCGCCTACGCCGCTCGATTTCACGCCAAGGCGAGACGCGCGCCGAATGGGCGCTGCTGGCAGAGTTGGCTGCACGGATCGGCAACGACCCGAAGGCTCTGACCTGCTCAATGGTCAGCGCGCGGATCTTCGAGCAGGTGCCTTTCTACGCGGGGCTCTCACTCGACCTGCTCGGCGGCGTTGGGATTCGTTGGAGCGAGCGCGAGGCGGCCGCCTCGTTCCCGAGCGCTCCAGCCGCGCCGTTTACGCTCGACGCGCCACCGGCCGCCGCCTCGCCGAACGGGCTGCTGCGGCTTGGCAGCTTCCGCTCGATCTGGGCCTCTCCGGAAGTTGAGGCCTCTCCGGCACTGGCCTTCCTCCACCCACGCCAACGGGTTGAAATTTCTCCCGCCGACGCTGAGCGGCTCGGCATCAACCACGGCGAGAACGTGACCGTCGCGTCGAATGGCGATTCGGTTACAGGGCTAGCCCACATTCGCGCCAGCGCCCCCGATGGGAC
>CAJBXY010000244.1 GCA_903959665.1 uncultured Solirubrobacterales bacterium
CGTGCCGAGCCGGCCCCGATGAACACGACCAGCCAGCCGGCCGCGGTTATCAGCGCCACGCCCAATGCCAGCGAAGGCGCGCCGGTGCCGAATGATGAGCCGCCGGTCGTTAGGTCGCCGATCGCCGTTGCCGCCGAATTGAAGCTGTACTTGCCGACCGTCGGGATTAGCTGAAGCGCCGGGTCGACGAGCAGCGAGAAGACGAGCGTCCCGACGAGCCCAGCGGTGTAACTGCGGAAGAGCAGCGCTAAAGCGAAGGCGAAAGCGCCCCAGAGCAGCGACTGCAGCAGCAGACTAATTGAATCGTCGAGCTGTGCTGAGAACGGGAAACTGACCGAACCGATCGATGCCATCAGCGCCTCGATCAGCAGCGACAGCGCCAAAACGACCAGCGAGTAGAAGAGCACCAGCAGCAGCGCGCAAACGAACTTCACGGCGAGCAGGCGCAAGCGCGATGGCTGCACAGTCGCCGCCAGCCGCATCGTCTTGCTTGCAAACTCAAGCCCGATCATCCAAGCCCCAAGTACGATCGCCCCGACGCTGACGGCAATTGAAGCTGCCGTTGCCGGCGCATCGTAATAGGCCGAAGCGTTCGCCCCGGTCGGCCCGACGATTGCCACGATCACGGCGGCAATTACGACCAACGCCAGCGAGATGATCAGCGCCAATCGCGGCGCAGGCATGCTGCGGATCTTCAGCAGCTCGGCAGCGAACATCGTCAGCTCGCCGTTTCGTCGGTCGAGGTCAAATCAAGGAAAACCGACTCTAGGTCCGCCGTCTGCGGCCTTAGCTCGTCGGGGTAGACGCCGGCGTCGGCGAGCACTTTGGCGACGATCGAACCTGGCTGGTCGCCGCTGTCAACGTGGATCACGCCGGTATCAAAGGCCGCCGCCGCAACCCCCGCGGCGCTGAGCGCTGCGATCGCAGCGTCACCGTTGCCGGCCGGCACGCGCAAGAGAATGCCGCTGGTCGTGATGATCGAAGCGATCGGCCCTTCGGCGATCAGCTTTCCTTCGCGGATGATCACGATCTCATCGACGGTACGTTCGATCTCGTCGAGCACGTGCGAGGAGACCAGAGCCGTCATTCCGCGCGAAGGCAGCGAGCGAATCAGCTCGCGCATCTCAACGACGCCCTCCGGGTCGAGGCCGTTAATCGGCTCGTCGAGCACAACCAGCTCCGGCTCGTGAACCAGGGCTAGCGCCAGACTCATCCGCTGTCGCATTCCCAGCGAAAAGCTCTTCACCTTGTCCTCGGAGCGTGACGAGAGGCCAACCGTCTCTAGCACTGCATCGATCTTCGGGTCGCGGCGACCGATGCCGAAGCCGGCGCACTGGATCGCCACGTTCTGGCGCGCGGTAGCTCGCTCGTAGAGAGCGGGCAGCTCAATGTGCGAACCGGTGCGACGAACCGCGTCAGCGAAGGCGGCAGTTCCTTGCGAAGCGCCGAACAGTTCGATCTGCCCACTATTCGGCGCCGCTAAGCCAAGGAGCAGCTTCATCGTCGTTGATTTACCGGCGCCGTTTGATCCAAGCAGCCCTGTGATCGACCGTTCGGCAACGCCGAAGCAAAGCCCATCAACGGCGCTGCGCGAGCCGTAACGCTTCGTCACTGCGTCGAATGTGAGCACCGAGCCAGCCATCAGCAGCAGAGTACTCGCTCGACTGGCTTCGCTTGACGGGGAACCGAGGAATCGAACCTCGAGCAAGGGTTTTGGAGACCCCTATGTTGCCATTACACCAGTCCCCCAGTGCCCCGCGGACAATAGCCAGCCGCGCTCGCGGTAGTAGGGCGGCTGCCGTCAGCTCGGCGCCAGCGGCGGCGGCGGAGGCTCGCCAATCTCGTCGTTGCCCCAAAGCAGCCAGCTCGCTGCCAGCGCGATCAGTATTCCCAGAGCCGTGTTGAGCACGCGATACCCAGCCAGCCCTAGGCCGCTGTAGAAGACACTGCTGATCATCAACAGCGCGGTCGGTGTGATCAGCATCACGAACCAGTGGTAGCTGCGCTCACGCATCGCGAAAAGCGCCAAGGCTGCAAGCGATGCCGCCGCTGACAAAGCCCAAGGGTCGCCTGTGAGATAGATGAAGACGGCAGCGATCGTGATCCCGATAAACGAGCCGGTCGAGCGTTGGATGCTGCGGATTCGGCTGGCGTGAGGGTCTGGTTGAAGGATCGCGAGAATCGTC
>CAJBXY010000245.1 GCA_903959665.1 uncultured Solirubrobacterales bacterium
GGCGAAGGTCGGCTCGAGGAAGCTGCTGAGCACGTTTGTAATTCCGAACGGAAGCTGGATCAAACCGGCAACGACGGCGAGGATCGCAAGCGGAATCATTGCGTAGCGCATCTGCCAGGTCGTCTCTGCGTACTTGTGTTCCTTGCCGGGGAAGCCAACCTCGGAATCCTCAACCTCCTGCGTTGAGGGGTCGTCCTCGTTGCCGGTGTGAGGGTTGGTGTGCTCGGCCGGGTGGTAGGCGTGGCCGGTGTCGATAACTACCTGAGCCTGCTCGCAAGGCTGGCCCCAGAAGGCGCGGAAGATCATTCGCCAGGTGTAGAAGACGGTGAAGGCAGCGCCGATGTAACCGGCAACGTAAAGCCCCCAGTACCAGCCGCCGCGCGCGCCAACCTCAAAGAGCAGCGTGTCCTTCGAGAAGAAGCCGGAGAAGAGCGGGAAGGCCGAGAGCGCGAAACCGCCGGCGAGGAAGCAGACGAAGGTGAACGGCAGCGCTTTTCGGAAGCCGCTCATGTTGTTGAGCGACTGATTGCCGCCCATCGCCGAAATGATCGAACCGGCGGCCATAAAGAGCAGCGCCTTGAAGAAGGCGTGGGTCATCATGTGGAAGAAGCCGCCGACGTAGGCGGCGGCGCTGACGCCCATAATCATGTAACCGATCTGCGACATCGTCGAGTAGGCGATGACCCGCTTGAGGTCGGTCATCACGAGGCCGATGCTGCCGGCTATCAGCAGCGTCAGCGCACCGACGATCGCGCCGACCGCGGCCGCCGTTGGCGCCCACTCGAAGAGCACGTGGAGGCGGCCGATCAGGTAGACGCCGGCGGTGACCATTGTGGCTGCGTGGATCAGCGAGCTGACAGGCGTTGGCCCTTCCATCGCGTCCGGAAGCCAGGTTTGGAACGGGATCTGCGCCGACTTGGCGAAAGCGCCGACGAGGATCAGCAGCATCGCGATTACAAGCTCGGGAGCATCCTTCTCAAAGGCCGTGTGCGCGCCGGCGAAGAGCTGATCGTAGTCGAGCACGCCCATCGTCTTGAAGAGGAAGAGCGTTCCGAGCACTAGGCCGATGTCACCGACGACGTTGATCACGAAGGCCTTGATCCCGGCTGCTGTCGCCGTGTCGCGGCGGTACCAGTAGGAGACCAGCATGTAGGAGGCGGCGCCGACGAAGGCCCAGCCGATGATCAGCAGCACCATGTTGCCGGCGAGCACCAGCAGCAACATCGAGAAGACGAAGAAGTTGAGGTACGAGAAGTAGCGAACGTAACCGGCGTCGGTCTGCATGTAACCGGCTGAGTAGAGGTGGATCAGCGTCGAGACGCCGGTCACGACGAGGATCATGAAGGTCGAGAGCGGATCGATGTAGAGACCAAGCTGAATCTTTACGCCGTCAACGTTGACGAGATCCCAGAGCGAGGTCGTTTCAACGCGCGCGTCGTGAGGCAGCGCCTGCAGCTTGATCAGCGTGAGGATGGCGAAGACGAAGGCCAGCGCGATTGCCAGCGTGCCGATCGTGCCGGCGGCGCGCGGCGAGAGCTTCTTGCCGAGCAGCGCGATCGTCAGCATTCCCACCAGCGGGCATGCCAGTACGAGCCACGGGGTCAAGGAGAGGCTCATCCGTGCAGCTCCTTGAGCTCGTCAACATCAACCGGCAGGCGGCGGCGGTAGAGCGCGACGATGATGCCAAGGCCGATCGCCACCTCGCAGGCGGCGATCACCATCACGACGATCGCGAAGATCTCCCCCGCTCCGTCGCCCCACATCCGCGAGAAGCCAATCAGCGCCAAGTTGCCGGCGTTCAGCATCAGCTCAAGACAGAGCAGAATCACGAGCGGGTTGCGGCGGATCATCACGCCGGCGGCGCCGAGCGTAAAGATCATCGCCGAGACGATTAGGTACCAGTTGACGGTCATCGATCGTCCTCGGCCGTTTCGCGGGCCGGCTGCTGGAGCTCGCGGCCTTCAAACTGTGGGTCGGGGAGCGGCGTTGTGACGCCGTATCCGGATACGCCCTCTGCCATCGAACCGGTGGCGGCCGGGCTTGGCGTGTGAACAACGCCATGGCGGGGCGAGAGGTTGCCTTCGTCTTCGGCGATGCCGCCGCGCCGCCCTGCCAGCGCAACGGCGCCGATCGCGGCGATCAGCAGCAGCATTGAGGCCAGCTCAAAGGCCAGCAGGTAATCGGTCAGCAGCAGCTCGCCAATCTCGGCCGGCGTGCCGTAGGTGGCCGATAGCTTGGCGCCCTCGGTGCCAAGCGCGCTCAGCGCCGTTCCAAGAATCGCGATCGCCAGCTCAATGAAGATCAGTGAAGCGAAGCCGATCGCCAGCGCCTTCTGGCGTGGCCCCGCGCTCCAGAGCTGGTCCGGCTTGTCGCCGCCACCGACGTAGGCGACGACGAAGACGTAAAGCACCATCACGGCGCCGGCGTAAACGACGATCTGCGCGACAGCGACGAACTGCGCTTCGAGCAGCAGGAAGAGCAAGGCCAAGGAGATCAAGTGGACGACAAGCGAAAGAACGCAGTAGAACGGGTTGCGCAGGACGACGACGCCGGCCGCTCCGGCCAGCGCAAACCCAGCAAAGATGAAGAAGAAGAGGAAGGTCACGGTAGCTTGCTGCTACTCCCCTTCGGCCCTCAGCGGAGTGCGCTCGATCGGTTCGGCCAGCAGCATTTCCTTCGTGAAGATCAAGTCTGAACGGTTGGCGTCAGAGAGCTCAAAATCATGGCCCATCGTGATTGCGTCGAATGGGCAGGCGATCTCGCAGTAGCCGCAGAAGATGCAGCGCGAAAGGTTTATCTCGTAAACGGCGGCGTAGCGCTCACCGGCAGAGACGCGGTGCTCGGGCGTGTTCTCGGCGGCGACGACGCGGATGCAGTCGGACGGGCAGGCGGCGGCGCAGAGCGAGCAGCCGACGCACTTCTCAAGGCCGCTGTCCTCAAAGCGATGGAGCTGATGACGGCCGCGGAAACGTGGGTAGACGGGGATCTTCTCTTCCGGGTACTGAATCGTGTCAACGCCCATCCGCAGCTGGCCGAAGGTCGTCTTGAGGCCGCGCAGCGTCTCGCCGAAGGCGCGGTAGAGGCCGCCGGCGCCGCCCGCCTTCTGCGGCCCGCGGATTACTTCAATCACGTCTTTTTCTGGATCCCAGGCCATCTTCAGACTCCTAGAGAGCGACCACAATGATCGCGGTTATCAGTGCATTGAGCGTGGCCAGCGGCAACAGAACCTTCCAGCCCAGCGACATCAGCTGGTCGTAACGGAGCCTCGGCAGCGTCGCGCGGATCCAGATGAAGAAGGTGACGAAGGCCAACATCTTAAAGATCACGACGAACGGGTCGACCCAGTGCGGCGGGTCGATTCCAAACGGCAGCAGCCAGCCGCCGAGGAAGAGCGCCGTCGCAATTCCTGAGACGACGATCATGTTGAGGTACTCGGCGAAGAAGTAGAGCGTGAACTTGCTGCCGCCGAACTCGGTGTTGTAGCCGCCGGTCAGCTCGGCGTCGGCTTCCATCAGATCGAACGGAGGCCGGTTGGTCTCAGCGAAGCTGGCGACCATGAAGACGATGAAGCCGAAGAACTGCGGCACGATGTACCACATCCCCTGCTGCGCTTCGACGATGCCGGTCAGCGACATCGTCTGCGCCGTGATCACAACGCCGATCAGCGCCATTCCCTGCGGCACCTCGTAACTGATCAGCTGCGCGGCGGCGCGCATCGAGCCGAGGAAGGAGTACTTCGAGCCGGAGGCCCAGCCACCGAGCATCACCGAATAGAAGCTGATCGCGCCGAAAGCGAAGACGTAGAGCGGGCCGATGCTGACGTCGATCCCGTAGAGACCGGTCGCGGTGCCGAAGATGTCGACGACCGGGCCGTACGGAACCAGCGCCAGCGCACCGAATGCGGCCGTTATCGAGAGCACTGGTGCCAGTTCAAAGAGCCAGCCGATCGCCGTCTTCGGCCGGAACGGCTCCTTGCTGAGCAGCTTGATGATGTCGGCGATCGGAGTCATCGCGCCGTAAAGGCCAACGCGGTTGGGGCCGTAGCGGTTCTGGAAGCGGCCAAGGATCTTGCGCTCCATGATCAGCACGATCGGCACCAACTGCAGGCCGATGAAAGCGAAGACGACGCTCTTGATGATCACCATCCACCAAGGCTCGATGTAGCCGACGAGCGCGAACGGCACGTTGATGTTCATGAACGCTTGACCTCAACCAGCGGGCCTTCGAGCAGCGCCGCGCTGCCCTCAGGGATCGCGGTCTGCAGGAAGACCGTTCCATCTGGCGCGCTGGCGCGAATGTGTGCCAACCCTTCAACAAAATCACCGTTCGAAGCGACGGTCACGTTCTCGCCGTGGTTGATGCCGAGCCGCTCAGCGTCGGCGGGAGAAATTTCAACCCGCTGGCGTGGGTGGAGGAAGGCCAGTGCCGGAGAGGCCTCAACTTCCGGAGAGGCCCAGA
>CAJBXY010000246.1 GCA_903959665.1 uncultured Solirubrobacterales bacterium
ATTGGGGAAGAAGGTCGCGGCAGCACCGGTCCGCTCCAGAACGTCGAGGATCTTCGCAACGCAGGCAGCGCAGGTGCCGTCATCGAAGGTCAGCGCGACCTTGCGGCCAGCGGTCGGCCCCTCGCTGATTACTTCAGCCTCGCCCGCAACGGCTTCGGTGATCTGCTGCGGTGGTGGGCCGGCCGGCTTTGGTACTGACGCCGGAGCAGTGGCCTTGGGCGGGGTGACGGACTCTTCAGAGGCGACGGGGCCGTTCGATTGTCCGGACCCTGAGCCTCCTAGGGCAGGGATTATCAGCACCGCGGCGAGGCCAGCAACAACAACGATCGCGCCGAGCGCGGCAATCCGGCGCCGGCGCGCGGTTCCGCGGCGCTGACTCTCCCGGCGCTCAAGACGAGGATCCATCGGCACCGATTCTCGCAGCCCACCCAGCCGATCCAGCAGCCAAACCTGCAATTGCGCCTAGGCGAGAGCTAATAGCGGAGAGGGCGGGATTCGAACCCGCGAACGAGGTTACCCCCGTTACTCGCTTAGCAGGCGAGTGCCTTCAGCCGCTCGGCCACCTCTCCGGACGGGGCGAAGTGTACCCCTGCTCCAGCCCTAGGCGGAGGCCAGCGAAATTCTTTCCGTCACAGACCGCAACATTGGCGGTCTTAATGTGTAGTTAACAAATAGCTGCGCGTTGCTGATCCAGCGCGCAAATGAGCAAACGGGATCTAGAATCGTGGAGAATTCAATGTTCGCTTCAGCAATTCAGGGGAAATCGACAAGGACGCAGCGTCTAGCGACGCTCTTTTTGGTTCTCTGCGCCGGCCTTCTTGCCCTGATTCCAGCGCAAGCCCAAGCGGCCGGAACTTCAAGCGATTACATCGTTCTTTACGAGAGCGGCGCCGGGCTCTCACAGAAGGTCGCTATCGAAGAGGCCCGCGGCAACGAGGTTAAAGACGTATTCCGCAGCGCTGCGAAAGGCTACGTCGCCTCTCTCGACGCCGCCGATGTCGCCCGCCTGCGCGCTCAGGACGGCGTGCTCCTCGTCGAGAAGGACAAGCCGGTCGAAGCTCTCAGCGCCGGGCCGCGCAGCGGACTCGCCTCCTCTTGGGGGCTTGACCGAATCGACCAGCGCACACTGCCGCTGAACAGCCAGATTTCAACCAGTCAGAACGGTTTCGGCGTAACCGCCTACATCATCGACACCGGCATCCGTGCCGACCACGCGGAGTTCGGCGGCCGCGTGACGGCCGGCTTCGACGCTTTCACCGACGGGCAGAACTCAAACGACTGCAACGGCCACGGCACGCACGTCGCGGGTACCGTCGGCGGATCAACCTACGGCGTAGCGCCTGAGGTCTCGCTGGTCGCAGTCCGCGTCCTCAGCTGCAGCGGCTCCGGCTCGACCTCCGGCGTGATCGCCGGCATCGACTGGGCTACGGCCAACCACGCCGCTGGCGTTCCAGCGGTAGCCAACATGAGCCTCGGTGGCGGCTACTCAGCGGCCCTGAACACGGCGACGCAGAACGCGATCAGCGACGGCATCTCGTTCGCGGTCGCGGCCGGCAACGAAAACGCAGATGCCTGCAACCGCTCACCAGCTTCGACACCGAACGCGCTGACCGTCGGTTCTACAACCTCGAGCGATAGCCGCTCGTCGTTCTCCAACTGGGGCACCTGCGTTGACATCTTTGCGCCAGGTTCAGCGATCACTTCAGCTTGGTACACCTCATCTAGCGCAACGAACACAATCTCCGGCACCTCGATGGCTTCGCCGCACGTTGCCGGCGCCGCTGCACTGCTGCTCTCGGCCAGCCCGTCGAGCACTCCTGCCCAAGTTGCCACAGCGATGGGCGCCGCTTCAACAACCGGCGCGGTCGGCGACCCCGGAGTCGGTTCGGTCAATCGCCTGCTTTACACCGGTGACAGTTCGACACCAAACCCAACGCCTGAGCCTCCCCCGGCACCAGCGCCCACAGCCCCCGCCAACGACAACTTCGCCAGCGCCGTCAACCTCAGCTCGCTCGCTGCCATCACCGGTACGACGGTCGCCGCAACGCACGAGAGCGGCGAACCTACCCACGTCAACTCAAGCTACGGCTCGGCAAAATCGGTCTGGTACAACTGGACTGCCCCGGCCGACGGAGAGTTGGATCTGAAGACTGAGGGCAGCAGCTTCGACACACTGCTGGCCGCATACACCG
>CAJBXY010000247.1 GCA_903959665.1 uncultured Solirubrobacterales bacterium
CGACGCCGAGACAGGCTCCGAAAAGCGTGGGAGCGTCACCGGATAGTCACGCCGCGCGAGCGGAATCCCTGCAGAATCGACCGGGCCTCCAGCGGTTGGGTCCCCTAGCAGTCCGGGCCCGCCGCTGGCGGCGCCACTTGCTGCAACTGGGGTCGTCGTGTTCTCGCAGCCGGCGAGGCCGGCGAGCGTCGTTGCGCCCAGTGCCGCCGCCCCGGTGCGGGCAAAAAGTGAGCGGCGCGAGAGGCCGCTCTTGGGATCTTCAGGTGCTTTGGACAGAACACCATTCGTACCGCGCTGGGGGTCTGCTGTCAAACAGAGCCGGAACTATTTACGGGCAGGAATCTCGGCGCCGAGCGCTTCGAGGTAGCGGTGGGCGACGATCACGTCGAACTTGTGACCTACGTCCTCCTGCTTCGTGTAGCGGCCGGCCGGCAGCGTGCCGTCGCCGAGGCCCTTCTGGGTCAGTTCGCAGACGCCCCAGTCTTCGCGGTTCACCTGATCCCAGAAGTCAACGGCGTCGCTGGGGTCGAAGTCGGCGGCGGCGATCGTGCGGTCCTCGAAGAGCCATTCGCAGGTCACCTCGGTGAGGTTCGGTGCCTTCGGCCAGAGCGTGTGCAGCATCACGTAATCGGGGTGCAGCGAGACCATCGCGTTCGGGAAGATCGTGAAGTAGAAGACCGAGCGAAGATCCGCTTCATCGAGGCCTTCGATCGGCTCGCGCGTTGGTCCGCCGCCGTTCTTTGCCATCGTCTCTGCGTCCTCGGCCAGGTCCATTGAACCGCCGCACCAAGCGCCTTCGCCGTTCATCGTGTCGCCGCTCAGGTAGTGGGACAAGCGGTTGAGTTCAGGGTGGATGCCGGGGCAGTGAAGGCACTCGCTGTAGTTCTCAACGATCGCCTTCCAGTTCGCGTTCACCTCGTACACGACTTTGGCGCCGCGGTTCAGTTCGCTGAGGCGGTAGTGCGCGAGCTTCTCGGCGAGGTCGCCGATGTGCTCGGCCGGCGGGCCGGCCTCGCCAGAGAGGTCGATCAGCACGAGCCCCTCGACGACTGCGAGGTCGACCGGCAGTAGGCCCATGCAGCTTGCGTCAAAGTTGTCGAGGTCATCGGTAAACGGCGCGTTGGTCAGCGAGCCATCGAAGCCGTATGACCAAGCGTGGTAGGAGCAGCGCAGGCGGCGAACCTGACCTTCGGGCTCGTCAACGATCTTTGCGCCGCGGTGGCGGCAGCTGTTGATGAAGGCGCGCGGAAGGGCATCATCGTCGGCTACGACGAGCACGCTGGTTGGGCCGACCTGAGCGGAGATGTATTGACCGCGCTCACGCAGCTGGCCGAGATGGCCTACGCAGACCCAGCCGGACTGGAAGAAGTTCTTCAGCTCCCAATCAAGAACCGACGGGTCGGTGAATGCGCTGCCGGGGAGCATCGTTGCCTCGGAGAGGCGCGTGCAGGTGCGCTCAACGTCGGCTGCTGTGAAGGGGAAGTCGACTTCGGGCATCTTCGCTCAAGCTCCTCGGTAACGGATCGGGCCACTGACGGGAAAGTCAGGAATAGCGATGCTAGCCCGTTCGTCCGGCCTTTACCAGTGAACGCCCTTCATCAGGTTGGCCATCGCCATCTGCTCAATACTGGCCTTCTGCTCGGGCGCAGCGTCACGGCCCGAGGAGGCTGCCGACTCGGGGAATACGCGGAAGGCGGCGTTGAGAACCTGATCAAGCAGCTTCGGCGCCAGCGCGTAACCGACCTCGGCGACCGTCCCAAGCTTCGTATTGATCTGCTTGGGCTTGTGCTGCAGCGCGTTACAGACCATTGAGCCGGCCTCGTCCGGCGAGATCGCCGGGAAGTGGTCGTACATCTTCGTCGGCGCGATCATCGGCGTGCGCACCAGCGGCATGTGGATCGTCGTGAAGGTGATGTTGTCGCCGATCAGCTCCGAGCTGACGACACGCGTCCACGCGTCGAGCGCGGCCTTCGAAGCGACGTAGGCACTGAAGCGCGGCGGGCTGGCCTGAACGCCGATCGACGAGACGTTGACGATGTGGCCGAAGTGGCGCTGCTGCATGTGTGGGATGAAGCCCATCACGAGCCGGATCGCGCCGAAGTAGTTGAGCTGCATCGTCCGTTCGTAATCGTGGAAGCGGTCGAGGCTGTTGGCCAGCGAGCGGCGGATCGAACGGCCGGCGTTGTTGACGATCATGTCGACCGAAGCGTGCTGCGAGAGGATCGTCGCTACCAGCTCGTCGATCGATTCCATGTCTGAAAGGTCGGCCGAGTAGCAGTAGGCGCTTCCGCCGGCCAGTTCAATCTCGGCCTTCACCTCTTCGAGCTTCTCAAGCGAGCGGGCGACCAGCAGCGGCGTGCCACCGGCGGCGGCGATCTCCAGCGCCGCCGAACGGCCGATTCCGCTCGAGCCACCTGTTATCACGACGGTGCGACCGTTCAGCGCTGCGCGCAGCGAGCTGCTGGCAAAGCCGCCGGCGTCAAGGTGGTTCTCCCAGTAATCCCAGATCACCTGTGCGTAGTCGGCCAGTGGCGGAACCTCGATTCCGCTGCCGGCAAGCGCGGCGTCGGTCTGCGTTGTGTCAAACGAGCAGGTGAAGCCGGTGTGTTCGACAATTTCGGGCGGGATTCCAAACTCGTCGAGCACCGTTTCGGCAACGGTTGTCACGCCCGGCAGCGAGCGCAGCAGCGCGTTGGTCTGTGCCGTCAGAGGGTCGAGCGGGCCGGCTGGCAGTCGCAGCGCCAGATGGGGAGCATCTGCCGCCTTGGCGAAGTCGTTTAGCGCCTCGGCCGAGGAGATCATCCGCGGCGAAGCAAGGTGGAAGGCGCTTCCGTCGAGCCCCGGCTTGTGCGCGATCTCGACGATCGCGTCGGCGACGAAGTCAACGGGAACGATGTTCGTCTCACCGATCTCAGGGCCGATCAGCGGCAGCCAAGAGGGGAGGAAGTTGCGGGCTCGGCGGATCGCTTTGAAGAAGTAGTAGGGCCCGTCGATCTTGTCGATCTTGCCGGTCCGCGAATCGCCGATCACGACGGCCGGCCGGTAGATCCGCCACGGAACGGCGCTCAGCTCGCGCACCAGCTTCTCCGATTCGAACTTCGTGCGGTGGTAGGGCGACGGCAGCGCCTGGCCCTCGTCGAACATCTGCTCTGTGAAGACGCCCTCGTAGGAGCCGGCGACGGCGACCGAGGAGACGTGATGGAGCGTCCCTGGCTGAAGCTCAGCGACGAGCTCGAGGAGGTGAGCGGTGCCGCCGGTGTTCAGCTCCTCGTTGCGGGCCTCCGAGGCGGTCATGTCGTAGATCGCGGCGAGATGGAAGAGGTGGTCGATCTTGCCACGGTGCTCGCCGATCCACTCGTCGCTGACGCCCAGCATCGGCTCCAGCAGATCGCCGCTGACGACCTTCAGGTTCTCGCCGCCGGGCCAGTGCTGCGCCATCGCCTCGAAGCGTTCACGCGAGCTCTCGCGCACGATTGCGTGGACCGTGTCGCCACGCGCCAAGAGGCGCTGCGTGAGGTTGCCGCC
>CAJBXY010000248.1 GCA_903959665.1 uncultured Solirubrobacterales bacterium
CTGGTGCGCGAGGCATTCGACTGGAACCACGGCGTATTCCTTGGCGCGACGATGAGCTCCGAGATGACGGCGGCAGCGGCGGGAACGATCGGCCAGCTCCGCTTTGATCCAATGGCGATGCTGCCGTTCTGCGGTTACAACGTCGGCGACTACTTCGCCCACTGGCTGAAGCTTGGCGCGCAGGCCGACGCCGACAAGCTGCCGAAGATCTTCTACGTCAACTGGTTCCGCAAGGCCGACGACGGCCACTTCATGTGGCCCGGCTTTGGTGAGAACAGCCGCGTGCTGGAGTGGGTCTTCCGTCGCTGCGACGGTGACGGGGAAGCGGTAGAGACGCCGATCGGCTTCGTGCCGGCGCCGGGCTCGCTCAACGTTGACGGGCTCGAGATCGATGACGCCGACCTTGAGGCGCTGCTGACCGTTGACGAGGCGGCCGTTGCCGCCGAGATCGATCAGGTTCGCGGCCATCTCGACAGCATTGGCGATTCACTGCCAGGCACGCTGCGCGATGAACTCAGCGCGCTAGAGCAGCGGCTCGCCGGCTAAGCGCGGCGCGCGAATAGAGCTCAGTGGCGCGGCTGTTCGCCGGTCGCCGGCGGCCGTGATTCTTCCGCCAGCGAGGAGATCGTCAGCGAACCGCGAGTGGCCTCGTTGAGCACGTCGGTCGCCTCTTCCATCGAGCGCGCGTAAAGCTCTACGAGCAGGTGGATCGTGATCGAATCGTCGTCGTGCTTGTGGTAGCGCACGTGGGTGAAGAACTCGCGCGTGCCGTTGTCGCCGAAGGCGGCGTAGGAGAGCGCGTCGCCGGCGTCGGGGCCGGAGCAGCTCTCAACATCGCCGGCGCTTACTGTGACGGCGCAGGAGGCAACCCAGGGCGTGCCGGTGACCATCCGCTCCCAGCGGTCTTCGATCGGTTCAACGCGGCCGTCGCGGAAGGCGAGGTGAGGTTGGTCGTGCATGCACTCAAGGCACTGAACGACGGCCTCTTGAAGCTCATCGATGACCTCGGCGCGCTCGCCTGTGCGCGGGTCGATCTTGTGGATTCCCTCGTAGTGGACTTGAATCTCAAGCTCGGTTGACCAGCAGCGGTAGCAGCGCAGCCAGGCATTTGTTTCGACGGCAGGTTCCACGGGAGGCCATTCTATGCGGCTAGGCTCGCGCCGTGAGCGAGAAGCGGATAGAGGGCGTCGTGGCGGCGGTGCTGGCCGGGGGCAGCGGCAGCAGGATCGGCGGCGCAAAGGCGACCGCGCAGCTCGATGGTCGTGCGCTGATCACTTACCCACTTGAGGCCGCGCTTGGCGCGCTCGGGCAGGTGGTGGTCGTCGCAAAGGCTGATGTTGAACTGCCCGAGCAGCTTGGCTCTGGCGTCGAGCTGTGGACCGAGCCGGACGAACCGCGCCACCCTGTCGTCGGCGTGATCGAGGCGCTGCGCCGCGCGGAGGGGAGGGCGGTCGTCGTGATCGCCTGCGACCTGCCGCTGCTGACGAGCGAAACCGTTGCGCTTGTCGCAAGCGCCGACGCCGAAGGCAGCGTCGCCGTATTGGCCAGCGCCGCCGGGCGCCCGCAGCCGCTGCTGGCCCGTTATGAACCAGCCGCGCTCGCGTCGTTTGAGAAGTTCGACAGCGACGGGCCGATGACCGAGCAGGTGATGGCGCTGATGCCGACGCTCGTTGACGTGCCGCCGGAGGCCAGCTTCAACGTCAACGACCTCGAGCAGCTAAAAGAGGTCAGCCGCCGATTGCGCTCATCGTCCGAGCAGGCTGAATGAAGCCCGGCTCGCCGACGTGGTGCTTGAGCTCTTTGCGCCAAACGGCGTCACGGACAATCTGAATCAGCTCGTCGTCGCTGGCGCCCGAGCGCAGCGGCTCGCGCAGATCGGTTTCGTGAAGTGAGAATAGGCACGTGCGCAGCTTGCCTTCGGCAGTCAGGCGGATTCGGTTGCAGTCGGAGCAGAACGGTTCGCTGACCGGGTTGATCAGGCCGATCCGGCCCTTGCCGTCAGCGAAGTTGTAGACCTTCGCGGTGGCGCTCGGCTCGCGTGGCTGCTCTTCGAGCGGGTGGAGCTCGTTGATCGCGGCGAGGATCTCAGCGCCGCTCAAAACCTTCTCCGGTTCCCAGGCGTGGTCGGCGTCGAGCGGCATGAACTCGATGAAGCGCACTTCGAACGGGAACTCGCGGGCGAACTCGACGAAGGCTGGGATCTCATCCTCCGTAAAGCCGCGGATCGCGACGGCGTTGATCTTGATCGGATGGGCCTCGGGGAAGGAGGCGAGCGCTTGGAGCCCTTCGATCACCTGAGGCAGCGCGTCGCGGCGCGTCAGCTCATAGAACTTGTCCTGCTGGAGCGAGTCGATCGAGATGTTGAAGCGGTTGACGCCCGCGGCAACGAGCGCGGCGGCGTCGCGGCCGAGCA
>CAJBXY010000249.1 GCA_903959665.1 uncultured Solirubrobacterales bacterium
CCCGGCAGAGGGTCATCGGTTGCGTGCAGCGCGTAACCGTTGCCTTCCCCCCTGTCCCAAAGGTTCTGAATCGCGCCGAGAATCAGCAGTCGCTTGAGGCGGTTGGGGTAAGCAGGAGCGAAAAAGCCGTCAGAATATTCATCGAAGTCAACGCTGCGCGGAAGCAGCAGCGAGTAGTTCATGCCGGGCACGCCAAGAACTGCGCGCGTGAAGTCGGGGGCAAGGGCAGTGATCGCAGGCCCGAGAATCCCTCCCTGGCTGTTGCCGTTGAAGGCCAACTTCGAGCGGTCGATCAAAGTTCGGCCGGAGGCTCCTGGGATTGACCGCAGCGACGGGTGCGATGCGAGCCCTTCGGCGTGAATCATCAACCGTCCGAGCATCAGCCCGTTGAGGAGCCCCTGCTGAAGGCGATCCGGGAAAGAGGCGAAGAGCGACATGTCGCCGAGCAGCTTGATCGCGTTGAGGGCGTCACCTCCGGCCATTCCGATCTCATCGGTTGCGCAGAAAAGAATCCCGTGCTTATTGCCGAAGAACTGATTCTTCTCGCCCAATGCTTCGCGTGAGGACCCGAGCAAACCGTGGCCGTAGATCACCGGTCGAGCCGGCTTCTCGACGGCGCTGCGAGGGATACCGCAGACGAACTTCGCCGCCATCGTCCCTTGCTGCTTCGGGATCCAGTTGAACTTGCCCGCCTTGCGCGGCTGGAAGCGGAAGGTTCCTCCTGGCGCGCAGTCTGGCGTGCTCAGGTAGCAGGGGACGGTCATCGTTCCCTCGATCTGGCGCATCTGCACCGCGTTCTGCTGCTCGGTGAAATTGATCGTCTTGTCGATCTGGAACTTGGGCGAGCGGCCGGCGACCTTCTGATCGGCAAGGTTCTTGTCCCCGAGAGCAGCGAAGCTGGCGTTGCGCATCGCGAGCGCTCGCTCGGTCAGGTTTGTCTGGCTGACAACTGTGAAGTCCCAAGCTAGATAGAGCGTTGAACGCTTAATGCCGATCCGTCCAAGGAGGTCGAAGTCAGGCTTCATTCGGCGCGCACGAACCGCTAGCGCTCCGCTTGCTTTGCCGTCACGCACCGACGCGAATGCCGCGCCGGCCGGGATTGCGGCGCCCGATCCGTTCTTCAAGTTGCGTAGCGCGACAATGTAGCGGCGGCCTTCCGGCAGGTTGCGCGCCGGCCGAATCATCACGAGGTAGCTCCCGTCGGCTTCGTTATCTGGATTTGCGTCGAGCTCAACCCAGATTGGCTGACGCTTGCCGGTCTTCGCGTCAACGAGAACGATCGGCGCGTTAGCGGCGCTGTAGCTGCCGATGTCGGTGATTGGGGCTGCTCCGCTGCGCTCAAGGCTGATGCCGTCGACGTAAGTCATGATCGCCGCGCCGGGGCTGAAGCCGTCGTTGTTGTTTAGGTCGGGCGTAAAAGACGAAACCCCGCCGATGTTCTTCGGGAAGACGGCAGCGTTGAAGTTGAGCCTCAAGCCGGTCGCCGAACCACGCTGAGGGGTCGTGAAGTGGTTGCTCGGGAACGGCAGCAGGCAGTCGCGGGTGTCGAACGGTTCGCAGCCGGCCTTCGCGCTGGCGACGCCACTAAACGCGATCACGCTGCAGGCTGCAAGCGCAAGTGTTGCGACTAGCTTCTTCAAGACTCCCCCTTTTGCGCCCGCTGCGCAGACGCCGTTTGAACCCTCCGGCGGCAAACTACCACGCGAAGGCGCAGCTCCGCGCCATCTGATGTTCGCCGCAGAAGCGCGTCGCGGCAGGCTAAGCCGGGCCGAACTGGGCCATCGTCGCGCGAATCTGATCCGGGATCGGCGTCTTCTCCCAGTTCTCAATCTCAACAAAGACGTAACGAAGCTCGCCGGTCACGAGCACATCTCCGTCGCGGCCGATCAGCGCTGAGATCTCCATCGCCGTGGTGCCGAGCCGCTCAACCGTGATCGCCACCTCAATCTGATCATCGAAGCGGGCCGGTGCGAGGAACTTCAGCGTTGCTTCGGCAACGACAACGTCAACGCCGCTGCTCTCCATCACTTCGGCGTAGGAACCGTCGAAGTGCTGGCGATAGAGGTCGGTGATCGCGATGTCGATGTAAGTCAGGTAGTTGGCGTTGAAGGCGACGCGCTGGGGGTCGCATTCGTTGAAGCGGACGCGCAGCGTGTAACGGAAGGGAGCCATCGTGCCCTTAGTCTGCCGCAAAGCTCAGCGGATCAGCCGCACCGGCGGCTCACCACTGCCGGCCGTCACGCCGGCGCCGCGCGCTACGGCAACGATCCGTGCCACATAGGCCTGCGTCTCAGCGATCGGTGGCACGCACCAACAGGCGGCGACGCGGCCGGGGCCGGCGTTGTAAGCGGCGAGCGCCAGCGGCACCGAGGCAAACCGGCGCAGCAGGTCGTGCATCAAGTGAGCCTGAGCGTTGATCGCGGCCGCCGCGTCGAACGGGTCGGCGAGTCCGTAGCTGCGGGCCGTTCCCGGCATGAACTGGGCTATTCCCTGAGCACCAGCGCTCGATACCGAGCGCGGGTTGAAATCCGACTCCTGCTGGAGCTGCGCGGCCAGCAGCGCCGCGCCGACCGACCAGCGCGAAGCGGCGCGCCGCAGCGGCTCACGATAGGCGGCGGGAACGAAGCTTGGAACGGCGCTCGCAGCTCCGCCGCCGGGCGGGGCGAAGCCAACCGACGCGCTGCCGGGGTTGGCGACAAGGCCGAAGTGCCAAGGCTCCCAGGAGTACCGCTTGAGGAATCCAAAGCGCTTCGAGTTTGCCGCCAGCCAGCCATATGCGGACGGCGGGCCCAGATCGAGCTCGGTTCCGAGCCGATGGAGCGACCGCCCCGGCGGGGCGACCCACTTTGGGTCGGGGTGGGCGGCGAAGAGCCGCGCCTGCTCGGCGTTGGAGCGGTAACCGCTGGTGACAATCAAAGAATGGCCGGCGCGGCGCGCCGCCGCCGCCATCCGGTCGAAGGCCAGCGCCGTATCGGGGCGCATCGGTTTTCCTTGGCGATATGCGTACGGGCCCGGGTATTCGCCATCACCGATCGGAACCGCGAAGGCCGCTAGCTGCGCCTCCGCGGTCACCGTGCCAGAGACGAGGCCGCCGCCGGGAATGCGGATCGCGTCGCTGACCGTCACCGTCACGCGGTCCGGCAGCGGACCGGGTGCGAAGCGGACCGCCACGCGGCGCGCGCCGTTACGCGCCGCCGTGCGCCGCGCAACCGAGCGGGCCAACTGAAGGTAGGCGTCGGCGCCAAGGTGACGGCTCGACGATCGCGGCTCAAGAGCGCGAGGGAAGGCGTCAACGAGCGCCCGCGCCCCGGCCAGCGCGGCGAGGTCGGCGGCGCGCTGATGGTCGGCGTGGGCGCCAAGCCCGCGCGCCAACATCCCGAGGCCGCCGGCACCTGCGAGCAGGGCAGCGAGCGCGCCGACAACGAGGATCAGCGCCTGCCCGTCCTCCGCTGCCGCCTTCACGCCGGCGGCCCGGCGTTGGCGCGGGCCTCAACGCTTAGCAGTCGTGCCAGCCCGGGAACCAGCGTCGGTGGATTGATCGAAACGCGCAGCTCACGGCCGCGGCGCGTAACGCGCAGCTGCCCGCGCGACCAACCCGGAAGGGCGCGCCGCGTAGCGGCCTGCGGGTCGCGACTTTGCAGCAGCGCGGCGGCGCCTGCGCCTGCCGCCTCGCCGGCCAGCTCGCGGCAGAGCCCAGCAGCCAGCAGCTGCGCTGCGGCAAGCGTGACGGCAAGCAGGATCGGAATCGCGGCGATCAGCTCAACCGACGCCTGCCCATCAGTGCGCGCCAGCCGACCCCAGCTGAAGCCTGACGCAGCGCAGCGCGCCGCCAACGGAGGCGGCGGCTGAGCGAGCTCAGCGTCGATGCCAAGCGCCGCGAGCTGTTCGATCGCGAGGCGCTCGAGCTCACCGTCCCCGCAGCGGGCGACGGCAACCCGCCGCGCGGCAGCGATCAGCCCGTCAAGCTGCTCGTCGCGCGGGCGCAGCGCAACGACTACTACCGGCAGCTGAGCCGCGGCGATCAGCCGCTCAGCGCTGGCGACCGCGCCTTCGCCGCCGCACTCGGTCGTAACAAGCCGCCCTCGCGCGCTGACGGCGACCCCCCGATCGGCGAGCCGGTCGCGGTGACGCGCCGCCGCAGCCGAGGCAGGCGCAGCCCAACGCCGCCGCGGCGCGCACTCGCCGAGCAGCGTGATCATTAGCGCCGCCTTTTCGCTGCACTCGGCGGCCAGAGTCAGCGCCAGCGCCGGGGCGAGCAGCTCAAGCTCGCTGCCCTCACCGAGCACAACCAATTCCGCCGCGCTCACCGCGCGCCGTCCGCAGGGGCGCCGATACGCGCCGTCACGCTGCCGAGCCGCAGGCCGCCAACGACGCCTGGGACGGCCAGCCTGATTGTAAGCTCACCGCCGCCGCGGCGCGTTAGTACGAGCCGCTCGCGCGCTCCGCGCGGCAAGGCGCGCCGCGCCGCGCGGGCCGGGTCGCCACCGACTACCTGCGCCCGCGCCGCCGCGCGCGCGGCGATCCCGGCAATCCACCACGAATGCCCGACAACGACGGCCTGCCAGGCGCCGATCGTGAGCGCCGCAATCAGCGGCAGTAGCGCGACCAGTTCAACGGTCGTTTGCCCACTCGTCTCGCGCAGCTCGGCCACGAGGCCATCGTCACGGCAACCCCGTCACGCGACTAGCACCGTTTTGTTACGGCGCCGCAACGCCGTGGCGCGGCGTTAAACGATCGCGCGGTAACGCTGCCAGACGACAAAGAGCGCAGCGCCGCAGCAGCCCAGCAGCAGCAGCGCGGTCAGGAGGCCTCCGCCGCCCGCAAGCAGCCGCGACCAACCGGCGAAGGTCACGACGAGCACGCCGACGGCGCCCAAGCCGAGCGCACGGAAGCCGGCGGGCAGGCGCTCAAAATCGGAAGCAAAGCGCCGATAGGCAAACGAGAAGCCGAGCGCGAACACGAGAATGAAGGCCAGCCGCAATGCGCGGCCTAGAACGGCGCCAACCTCGCTGCCGGCCGGCAGGAAAGCCAGCGCCGCGGCAGCGAGCAAGATGATCCCGACGTTGGCGGCGTTACGCATCAGCCAATCCTACGCTGCGGCACGAGGCACGCGAAGCTCAGGCCAGCGGGGCGCCGGATCAGGCTTCGAGCGGAGCCGCTTCGTCGGCCGTTTCGGCGACGAAGTCAGCAGGCGGAGCGTCGGGCACGATCTCGGCTCCCTCACGCAGCTCAGCGGCGAAGCGGTACCCGACTCCGAAGTGCGTGTGGATGTAACGCCAATCTGGCGAAGCGGCTTCAAGCTTGTGGCGCAGCTTGCGGACGAAGACGTCAACCGAACGGTCGCCGCGAACCATCGCGTAGCCCCAAACTCGCTGGTAGATGTCCTCGCGCTCAAGCACGCGACCGTCGGCGTTAGCGAGCAGCTCGATCAGTTCAAACTCACGCCGCGTCAGCGCGACCGATCGATCGGCGACAAATGCTTGGAAGTGATCGTTGCGGATAACCAGCTCGCCGGCCTCAACCGGGCCTGCGCTGCGACGCTCATCAACTTCGCGGCGGCGACGGACGACAGCCTCCACGCGAGCGATTAGCTCTTCCGGGTGGCAGGGCTTGGTCAGCCAATCATCGGCGCCGAGCCGAAGCCCGCGAACACGCTGGGCGACGCTCGAGCGGCCGGTGCACACGACAACGCCAAGGCCGGGCATCGCTTCGCAGAGCCGTTCGAGATACTCCCAAGCCTGCGGCCCGAGGATCGCCAGATCGATCACGATCGCGCTGAGGCGCATCGCAACGATCTCATCAACCGGCGCCGGGCCAGCGAGCGTGCGGTGCTCCCAGCCGAGCCGGTCGAGGCGCTTGTCGAGCACCTGCAGAAAGCCCGAGTCGTTGTCGATTACAGCGATCCGCAGAGCTAGTGAAGCGGCTCCCTGCGAATCGTTTTCGGGACGGGCGTTCGGGAGCTCGTTCATGTCAAGCGAATGTTAGGGACTCGTTGCGGCGGAAGCGAGCGAAAAACACCAGCGATAACCGAATGTTCACAGCTATTCGGAGGGAAATTCCTTGAAAAGGCCGGTTTCAACGAACACAACCTGCTCACCAACGCCGACCGCGTTGTCACCGATCCGCTCGATCGCGCGCGCCATCAGCGTCAAAGTCATCGCCCATTCGCGCCGATCGACCTCGTCACCAACGGCAACGGCGAGCCGGAAGACCTCTTTGTTGAGCCGGTTGACCTCGCGGTCCTGGCGGAAGAGATCATTGGCGAGGTCCACGTCGCGACTCTTAAAAGCGACGCGCGCCTCAACGACTTCAGAGCGCGCGGCGGTGCCCATACGCAGCACGCGGTCAAGCAGCTCCGGCACGACCGGCGGCTCGCTGCCAACGATCGGGATCAGTTTCGCGATGTTGACGCACTGGTCACCCATACGTTCAGCGTGCTTGATCAAGTGCAGCAGCGCGGCGACTAGCCGCAGGTCGGTGGCAACCGGGGCCTGCAGCGCCAGCAGCGAAAGAATCCCCTGATGAACCTCGAGGTAGCGACCGTCGATCCGGTCGTCGTCGGCGATCACGAAGGTCGCAAGCTCAACGTCCTGATTCTCAAGCGCTTCCATCACGCGGTCGATCTGCTCGACGACGATGTCGAGCGCACCAAGCGCCTGCTCTTCGAGTAGAACCAACTGGTCGTGGAACTGCGGCCTTGCCGTTACCCGTTCCAAGCGATCAGCCGAACTTCCCGGAGACGTACTCCTCGGTGCGGGTGTCGTGCGGATTGGTAAAGATCCGGTCGGTCGGGCCGTACTCAACGAGGCGGCCGATCCGCGCCTCCTCGGAGGAGCCCATGTCAACGATGAAGAAGGCGGTGCGGTCGGAGACGCGCGCAGCCTGCTGCATGTTGTGCGTGACGATCACGATCGAAACCGTCTCTTTGAGCTCGTGCATCAGGTCTTCGATCCGTCCGGTTGAGATCGGGTCAAGCGCCGAGCAGGGCTCATCCATCAGCAGCACGTCGGGGTTGGTCGCCAGCGCGCGGGCGATGCAGAGCCGCTGCTGCTGACCGCCGGACATGCCAAAGGCGTTGTCCTTGAGCCGATCCTTGACGTCGTCCCAGAGCGAGGCGCGGCGCAGCGCCTCCTCGACGATCTGATCCATCGAGCCCTTCATCCCAAGGACCTTCGGGCCGAAGGCAATGTTGTCGAAGATCGATTTGGGGAATGGGTTGGGCTTCTGAAAGACCATCCCGATCCGCTTGCGCACCTGAACCGAGTCGATGTCATTGCCGTAGAGGTCAACTCCGTGGTAGCGGACCATCCCGTCAACGCGCGCCGCTGGAATCAGGTCGTTCATCCGATTGAAGCAGCGAAGGATCGTTGACTTACCGCAGCCCGACGGGCCAATGAAGGCGGTGATCTCTTTAGCGGGAACGCTCAGCGAAACATCTTCGACCGCCAACGCGGAGCCGTAACTGACGGAGAGCTCCTTCGTGATGAAGACCGGATTCTCAATCGCGTGGTCGATCACGTCACCGTGAGCGACAGATGGGACGGGGGCGTGCGGCTGCCCATCGGGGACGGCAGGCACCTGGCCGGGGACCGGCGGCGCACCTGGCTCGTCGTGAGAACCTGAGGCGGGATCTACGTCGCTCACGTCGCTAAGAGTACCCCCAGAAGTTGAATCATCGTGTGAAATAGCTACCACCTCTGTTGGTATCGATTGCGCAGCCTGATTGCCACGGCGTTGAGAATCACGAGCAGAACGAGGAGAACAATGATCGCCGCCGCTGCCAGCATCCGGAACTCGTCGTTCGGCTGCGAGATCCAAGAGAAGATCTGGAGCGGCAGGGCTGTGAACGGCGAATCGAGGCCGGTCGGGTTAAACGCGACGAAGGTCGCTGCGCCAACGAGAATCAGCGGCGCCGTCTCACCGATCGCGCGGGAGATCGAGAGGATCACGCCGGTTGCGATTCCCGGGATTGAGGCCGGAAGAATCTGCCGCCAGATCGCCTGCCAGCGCGTAGCGCCGAGCGCCAACGCCCCCTCCTTGATTGAAGGCGGGACGGCGCGCAGCGCCTCGCGGCCGGTGATGATCACGACAGGAAGCACAACGAGCGCCAGCGTCAGGCCGCCGGCAAGCACCGTGCGCCC